>JBPBQU010000636.1:0-2950 GCA_050955085.1 Janthinobacterium lividum
CTGGCGTGCACCCGAGGAGGTTCCCGACACCGAGTTCCCCCTGCGGTTGGTGGCGAACAACCCCGCGACCCGGCTGCACTCCCAGCTCGACCACGGCGCCACCTCGCAGGCGGGCAAGGTCGCGGGTCGCGAAGCCGTCCGGATGCACCCCGACGACGCGGCCGCCCGGGGTCTGGAACCGGGGCGGGTCGTCGTGCTGCGCAGCCGTCGCGGGAGCTGTCTGGGCGGGCTCCTCGTCTCCGACGCCGTCCGTCGTGGCGTCGTGCAGATGTCGACGGGCGCGTGGTTCGATCCCGTGGCGGGGGCGGCGGCCGGGGTGACGTGCGGGCACGGCAACGTCAACGTCCTCACCCGCGACATCGGCTCGTCCCGGCTCGCGCAGGCCTGCACGGGGCAGCACGCGACGGTGGAGGTCAGCGCCTTCGTGGGGATTCCGCCCCGGGTGACGGTCTTTGATCAACCCGTGAGCGAGGCCTGAGGGGATGCGGTGTTCCGTGCTCCGTTCGTGCGCCGCAGTCTCCGTGCGGGGCACCGGGTGGGTGTTCGCGGTGGTCGTCGTGCTGGCGTCGGTTCTCGTCGCACCCGCGTGGGCCGACTCGTGCCGGGCCCCGAGTGTGGCGGGGTCGCTGGCCGCGGGGGAAGTCGTCATCGTCGCGCACCAGGCCGGTGGCGGGGCTGACCGTGGTGACGTCGTCGTCGATTACTCCCTCGGTGCTGCCACTCCTGGCCGCGTGCGCTTCGATTCCCGCTCCTCGTCGTGGGAATGGCCGTTCGCGTTCCGAACCGGCCCTGACTTTGTCGTCACCGGGCCTGCGGTCGGTGGGCGTTACTCCGGGGGCGCGTGCGGGGGTGCGCTCACCGTCGACGAGGTCGCGTCCTATCTCGACTCCACCCCGGACACCGTCGTGTACCGACCCACCGCGGCCGAACAGGACCTCAGACAACCGAGTGAGCACGTCGGACTGCTCGTCATCGGCTCCGCCGTGATCGTGCTGGCGCTGCTGGCTCTGTTGGCGCTCGCCGTGCGTCGCGTGCGCCGGCAGTTCGAGGAGGTGGAGAACACCTGACCGTCGGGAAACCGTGACGGGGTGAGCCCCCGTGCGAGGTGGCTCGGAGGGGATGGAACGATTCCAGCTGTCCTGCAACGATAATGGCTCGATCGCGACCGGTGGTGGCTCCCGCTCGGGGCCGCCGCCGGCGGTGGCGGGATCCGCACCGGCCATGGCGGCACTGCTCAGCATGTTCACTGAACGCAATACTCAGCATGCTCACTGAACGCAATACCACGTCACGTCATGTGTAGTGCGGTTCACCGCGAATCACCGGCGGGTGAAAGAGGAGCGCAGGCAGGGGGTGAGGGAGCCACCCGATTGGGGCATCATGGGCGTCCCAACACGGTGCGCGCGTCGTACCGCCTGAGTGTGGAGGTGCCACCCGTGAGCACCGAGGGCTGGCCGGACAGGCTGATCTCGTCCTCCGACGTCGCGTCGGTGGTCCGAGACCACGCCGGCCCCGTCAAGGATCCGGACCGGTTCGAGCTGTTGGGTGCGGCCGAGGGCGACGACGAGGCCTGGAACGTCCTCGATCACCGTTCCGAGCCCGGCCAGGCGCTCGTCACGCTTGTCGCGTTGCGCCCGGCGACGGCTGACGGAGTGGGCCTGACCGAGTCCGGTGCGGCCGGGGGAACCTCTGTCGAGCAGCTGTGGCGCGAACGTGCGGCCGGGTTGGCCCACGTCCGCCACGCCCACCTCGCGGGTGTCCTCGAGACCTTCCCCGGGCCGGCACCGCACGCCCCCGGGCAGGCCGATCTCTTGGATCCCGGGTGGAGTTACGCGGTGCTGGAACAGCCCGCAGGCCGTTCCGTGGCCGACTGGCTGCGCGACGATCCGGGTGCCGGGATCGCGGATCGCTTCATGGTTCTCGCCACCGCGGCAGGTGTGTTGCAGGAGTTGCACCGCGGCTCGGAGGATTCGCCGCCGCTCGTCCACGGCGACATCACCCCGCGCAGTCTCCGCCTCGGCGGGTTCCGGCCCGCCGAAGGGGTGCGATTGGGTGGGGCGAGCCTGGGGGGTCTGCGCAACGGGCCCGTCCGACACCGGGTGACGACCGTCTTCACCGCGCCCGAGGTCCGGGCCGGGGCCCTGCCCTCAGCCGCCAGCGACGTCTTCGGATTCGGTGCGACGACCGTCTTCGTCCTCACCGGGCGCCAGCCCGCGGCCGGTCCCGACGGTGTTCTCGACCCGGCCCTGGTGCGCCGTCAGCTCTCCGGTGCCCCGCTCACCGCAGCACACGCCGGTCTGAGCGACCTCCTCCTGCTGGCGTTGTCCCCGGACCCCCGTCGACGTCCCGACCGATTGCCCGGCTGGGTCAACGCCATGCGCGCCCATCTGGAACCCCGGGCCGCACTCGACCCCTACGACAGCCTGGACGATCACCACTCCACTCCGCCCGCCCGTCCTGCGGGCCGCCTCCGTTCTTTACCGCGCCGACCGGTGATCGTTGTCGTGGGGGCCTTGATCCTCGCGACAGCGGGGACCGCGGCGGCGGTCACGGCCGTGCAGCAGGGACGGCTCAAAGAGGTACCCAATCCCGTCGGCATCGTCATGCCCCCGCCCCTGAACGATCCGGCGGTGACGACGGCAGCTCCCGTCGCGACGCCGCCACAGCCGACCTCGTCCGCGAGCACGAACCCCGGCAGCGGGCCGGGGGTTCCCGCAACGACGTCGCAGTCCGCCTCGTCGTCGCAGTCCGCCTCGTCGTCGCACTCCTCATCGTCGTCGTACCCCGCCTCGACGACGTCCTCGACGGCGGTTTCGCCGCCGCCGGGCGCCCCCCCGCCGCCGCTCGCCCCGTTGGCCACGGTGGAGCAACCGCCGAGCGCCGTCCTCCCGCCGAGCACGGCGCCCACCTCGAGCTCATCCACCGCGTCGAGCCCCCCCACCGCGTCGAG
>JBPBQU010000637.1:0-2884 GCA_050955085.1 Janthinobacterium lividum
GGCCGTGAGTTGGCCGCGGCCACTGCGCGGGTTGACGATCGCACCGCTGGACGCCCCCGTCGCCGACGCCGAGACGTGGATCCACGACAACGTCGGCAAGCAGGACCGCCTCCTGGTGGACGACTCGCTGTGGGTCGATCTCGTCCGCGACGGTCGTCCCAGCGACGACGTGGTCTGGTACTACAAACCCGACACCGACCAGGCCGTGACGAAGGGGTGGCAGAACTACGACTGGATCATCACCTCCGATTCGGTTCGCAGTGACCCGACGTCGTTCCCGACCGTTCGGGGCGCCCTCGAGAACTCCCGCGTCGTCGCCGTCTTCGGCCAGGGGGACCGGCGCGTCGAGATCCGCCGGATCGGCGTGGCACGACCCTCCGCGAGCGCGTCGGTCGCGGAAACCACGGCCCGCTCCCGGGCCGGGGCGGCGGTTGCCGCGAACCCCGGGCTACACGCCACCGACAGTGCGGTGGCCGCTCTGCGCGGCGGCCTCGTCGACCCGCGACTCATGACGGTGCTCGTCAGCGTCGCCACCCGTGCGGATCTCACCCTGGAGGATCTCCCGGCCGTCGCCGGGGAGGACGCCGCGCAGGGTGTGCGACGCACCGCAGTTCTCGTCACCCCGGATCCGCAAGGAGTCCGGACGGCCCTGCTCGCGCAACGCGGCAGTTACCTACCCGGTGACGTCTCCGTCCTCGGCCGCACCGTCACCGTCCGATACCCGCTCCCCTGACTGTCCCGAACCCCCGAACCCTTGAACTCCTGAACTCCTGAACTCCCGAACCCCCTTAACCCCCGGAGGACCCAGATGCACAACCACCTGCCGAACCGTCGCACGCACACCGCCCCGCGCTCCCGCGCTCTGCGCACGACCCTGGCCGCGAGCGCCGTGGCCGGGGCCGCACTCCTGCTACCGGCCCTGTCCGCGAGCGCCGCCCAACCCGCGGGTCCCGCCTGGATCCGCGCGGCCCACCTCGTCCCCGACCTCGCGCGGATGGACGTCGACGTGGCGCCGTTCTCGGGTGGTACCCCCGGGATGGCCACGACCGTCGTCCAGGGCGCCGGTTACGCCGACGTGACCGGTTACGAGCAGTACCCGGCCGGTTTCTACTCCGTCGCCTTCCGTCCGGCGGGCAGCCCGGTGAGCACCACCCCGGTCGTCAGTGGAACCGTCGACGCGGCCTCGGGTGGCGCGTACACCCTCGCTGCCCTCGGTTCCGGGCAGGACGCCGTGGTGGTGCCCCTGGTCGACGACCTCACCCCACCTCCGGCGGGTGACGTCCGTATCCGGGTGCTGTCCGCCGCCTCCTCGGCGAGCGCCGTGAACGTGGTCGCGCAGGACGGTCCGACCCTCACGCAGGGCGCCGCCTTCGGGACGGCGACGGGTTACACCGACGTCCCGGCCGGGACGTGGACCCTGAACGCCTCCACAGCGGACGGTTCTGCGATGGACGGTTCTGCGATGGACGGTTCTGGGCCCAGCGGCAGCACGACGGTGACGGTTGCGGCGGGCAGCATCTACACGCTCGCGGTCACCGACGCGCCGGGTGGGCTGGCCGTGACGCCGGTGACCGACGCGGCGGGGATGGCGACGACACCGGTGGGGGGAGCCGCCACCGGTGCGGGCGGTACGGCTGCGCTTGCTCGTCCCGAGCGTGCGGGGGTCGGAGCCGGGGTGGGGGTCCTCACGGCCGGTGCCGCGCTCGGCGCCGTCGTCGTGGTCCGCCGCCGCCGGGGAACGGCGGTCTGAGGTTGTCCCGCCCGCTGCGATCGGTGTCCGCCGCGGTGGTGATCCTCGTCCTTGGTCTCGTAGCGTGCTCGGGGTCCGACGAACCCGGCCCTGCACCCCCGACGTCGATCCCCACCCGCACGGCGCCCTCGCGAGTGGTGGACGCGGTCGGCGCGGCGCGGCAGTTCCTCGCCGACTACGTCGACCCCGACGGTCGGGTGGTGCGCCGCGACCAAGGCGGTGACACCGTCAGCGAAGGTCAGGCGTACGGGTTGATGCTGGCCGTCCAGGCGGATGACTCCGATGCGGTGCAACGGATCTGGTCTTGGACAGTGGCGAACCTGCAGCGCCCCGACGGGTTGTTGTCCTGGCGTTGGGCCGGGGGGGTCGTCAGCGATGCGAACTCCGCCGCGGATGCGGACCTCTACACCGCGCAAGCTCTCGTCCTCGCGGGCCGTGAATTCGGCGACGCCGACCTCGCCACCGCGGGAACCCGCGTCGCGCAGGCTGTCCTGGACCGGGAGACCACGACGACCGGCCTCGGCCGGATCCTGTTGGCGGGAACGTGGACGACGTCCGCACCGTGGCAGGTGAACCCCAGTTACGCCGCGCCCCTCGCGTTCGACACCCTGGAGTCCGCACTGCCCGACCCCCGGTGGGCGCAACTGCGCACGGGCACGACCGCCGTGCTGACGTCGTTGCTGCGCTCGTCCCCGCTGCCACCGGACTGGGCGCAGGTCCAGGCCGACGGACGGGTGGAGGCCATGCCGGCGCCCGATGGCGCAGCGGTCGGTTTCGGCCTCGACGCCGCCCGCGTCGTCGTGCAGGACTCGGCGTCCTGCGACGCCGTGGACCGCGCCACGATCGCCACGCTGGCACCGGTCCTGGTGCGAGCGCCCGATGCGGTCCGCGGTGGTTATGACCTCGGCGGGGCCGCCACCGTGCAGTGGTCGCACCCGTTGGCCCTGGTCGCGGCAGCCGGTGCGGCCACCGCTGCGGGGGACCGCTCGTCCGCGTCGCAGCTGCTCGGCGCCGCCGCCGACCTCGACGAGCGGACCCCCACCTACTACGGCTCGGCGTGGGTCGCGCTCGGCGCCGGCCTGCTCGGGCCCGCCCACACCCCCGCTACCCCCCCCCACCCCCCCCCCCGCCGGC
>JBPBQU010000638.1:0-2880 GCA_050955085.1 Janthinobacterium lividum
TGACGTCACCCTCGTCCAGCAGCAGTTCGACATGCTCGGTCTGCTGCAGGGCGACATCGACGCCGCCCAGGCCATGACCTACAACGAGTACGCCCAGTTGCTGGAGGCGACGAACCCCGAGACCGGTGCCCTGTTCACCACCGAGGACTTCAACGCCCTGAACTGGAACGACGTGGGCACCGCGATGCTGCAGGACTCGATCTGGGCCAGTACCGCGAAACTGAACGACTCCACCTACCAGAAGCAGACGGTGAAGTTCATCAAGGCCTCCCTCAAGGGCTGGGCCTACGCGCGCGACAACCCGGAGAAAGCCCGCGACATCGTCGTGGCCAAGGGGTCCACGCTGGGTGCGAGCCACCAGCTGTGGCAGGTCAACGAGGTCAACAAGCTGATCTGGCCGGCCACCACCGGGGCGGGGTTGATCGACCAGACCGCCTGGGAGCAGACCGTGCAGATCGCCATGGACACCAGGAACGCCGAAGGGCAGACCGTCATCACGAAGGAACCCGACGCCGACGCCTACACCAACGACTACGTGCAACAGGCCCTGGACGAGCTCACGTCGGAGGGTGTGGACGTCACGGGCACATCGTTCGCACCGATGACCGTGACGCTGACCGCCGAAGGCGCCTGACCCGGGTGTCCGTGAAGGCGGCTGCGGGTCACGCGCCGGCGGCCACCGCGGGGATCAGGGTGCGGCGACGTAGATCAACCGGTCACCCGCCCGCAGCGCATGCAGTTCGGGATCGTGGTAGCGCAACGTCCGCCCGTCCCGGACGACCGCGAGCACGGGGATGTCGAGGGACTCGGCGTCCCGCCCGACCTCGGCCGCGGCCACGTCCCGGTCTGCGAGGTCGAGGCCCTTCCCGAAGGAGACCAGATCCTCGACGACCTCCACGGCCGCGGGGGTGTCGGCGGCGAGGCCGAGCAACCGACCGGTCGTCTCCGAGGAGATGACCACCGACGAGGCGCCGCTCTGGCGCAGCAACTCGGCGTGCTCGGCCTCGCGGGCCGCGGCCACGACGGTGACGGCGGGGTTGAGCCGCTTCACCGCCAACGTCGCCAGGATGGCGGTGTCGTCACGATCGACCGCGACGACGACACTGCGCGCGCGCTCGACCAACGCGGTCAGGAACGTCTCCGAGCGCGTCACGTCTCCCGTGACGGACACGTACCCGTCCGACGCGGCGTCGGCGGTGGCGTGGGAATCACGATCCACCACCACGATCCGGTTCGCCGGCTCACCGTGCAGGCGCAGCGCGCGAACCGCGTTACGGCCCTTCGTGCCGTACCCCAGGACGATGACGTGGTCGTTCATGCGGCTCCTCCACCGCGCGAGGCGGATCTCGTTGCGGGAGCGCTCCGTGAGCGCCTGGATCGTGGTGCCGACCAGGACGATGACGAAGAGGATGCGCATCGGCGTCACGACCAGCGCGTTCACCAGTCGGGCCCGGTCGCTGACCGGGACGATGTCACCGTAGCCGGTCGTCGAGAGCGTCACGGTCGTGTAATAGAGGCCATCGAGGGCGGAGACCGACCCGTCGAGGTTGTCGTGGTAACCATCCCTCTCGAGCATCACCATGCCCCAGGCCACGACGACGAGCATCAAGGCGACGAACAGTCGCAAGCCGATGGCGCGCAACGGTGACACCGGCGCACCCTTGGGCAGGATCAGACGCGCGGTGGATCGGGGCACCCGAGGATTGTGCCGGACGCCGGCACCCGACTCCGACCCCGGTGCTGTACCTCATCCCCGCTCCGCACGACGGGTTCAGCTCAGCGCACGGACACCCGCGAGGAAATCGGTGAGCACGCGCGGTTGGACGTTCACCACGATGCGCGCCGCCAGCCCGTCGAAGTCCCACCCCATCGCGACCTCGGGTACGTGCACGCCGTGGAACTGCAGGTCCAGGGCCAACGACTGCGAGAGGAACTCCCCCGGCTCGATCTCGAGCACCTGGTGGCGCTGCATCTCGTCGAGGGCCGACCACCACTCGGCGAGGGCCTTGTTCTGCGTCACAGTGGTTCATCGACCCGTGCGGGCGGGGGGTTTCGCGGTGTCGCCCAGGTGGACCAACACCGCCGGCTGCCCGGTTCCGGGTGCGAGTGCCCCGCGCGGGGGCTAGGCAGGGTTCATGGACGCCAAGGACATCTTGCTGGAAGCCTATGGACGCATCCAACCCGCGGTGCACGCGGTGCTGGACGGCATCGACGACGCGATCCTCACCACCCGCCTCGACCCGGGCGGAAACACCGTGGCCTGGTTGGTGTGGCACCTGAGCCGGGTCCAGGACGACCACGTCGGTGACGTCGCAGGGCGCGAGCAGACCTGGACCGCCGACGGGTGGGCCGCACGGCTGGCGCTGCCCTTCGACGACGCGGAGACGGGATACGGGTTCAGTCCAGGGCAGGTCGCCCAGGTGGACACCTCGAGCTCGCTGCTCGGGGGATATCACGACGCCGTGCACGCGCGAACGGTGAGCTATCTCAAGGGCCTGACGGACACCGACCTCGACCGGGTCGTCGACAAGACCTGGGACCCGCCGGTCACCCTCGGCGCCCGCCTGGTGAGCGTCCTCGACGACGATCTCGAGCACGTCGCACAGGCCGCGTTCCTGCGCGGAACCCTCGAACGTCGCTGAGGGCTGACAGTACGCACCACAACCCCGACGACCCCCGCCCCGGGAATCCCGGGACGAGGGTCGTCAGTGGTGAACAGCACCGATCCGAGCAACGGATCAGGTGCTCACGTCAAGGCGTGAGCCTTGATCAGAGGCGGGTGACCTGCGAGGCCTGCGGCCCCTTGGCGCCCTGCGTGATCTCGAACTCGACCTGGTCGTTCTCGTCGAGGCTCCGGAAGCCGTTGCCGGCGATCTCGGA
>JBPBQU010000639.1:0-2799 GCA_050955085.1 Janthinobacterium lividum
GCTGGGTCACGGGTTGGCGGCTTCAAGCGTCCGCACCGATCACACCGCCGTCCTACGGCGCACCGGATTGCCCCGGCAGGCACCGTCTCGTCTCTTCGTCCTTCTCTTCGCCGCCTCGGGAGTAGCGGTGCTGTGCGCGGCCCCGGTCGTCAGTGCTGCCCCTGCGCTCCTGCCGCTGCTGCTCATCGTCGCCGTCGTGCTGCTGCTCATCGCTGCCGGAGCCGGGTCGGCGCGGGTCGCCATCACCAGCGAGACCCGCATTCGCGCGGCCCACGACGATCAGCCGGGTGATGAGCTGGGAGCGGGGACGGGTTCTCCTGCGGGCCGACGTTCTCAGGCATGGCCGTGGCGGCGGTTCGGTGGACGGGACCTCGCGGTGAGCGTGTTGAGCGATGCGCAACGGCGGGGCAACGCGCTGGCGGTGACGGGGACCGCGGGGGTCCTGTTCGTCTGCGGGCTCTCGTTCGGCGTGGAATCCGCGCTGGCGGCACAGTTCCTGGACCCCCAGAGCACCGACTCCAACTACACCGGCGACGACATCACCTTCTACCTCGGTGGTGCGGGATTGGCGGGGGGGATCGGGGTTCTCACCGCCGTCGTGGCCATCGCCGCCCTCCTGCTGAGCCTGACGGATCACCTGCTCGGAAACCGGCGGGCGGTGGCCTCCACCGCCGCGCTGGGCGCCGAGACCCGCCGGTTGGTCACGGTTCAGGCGCGCTGCCTGACCCGCACAGCGGTGCCGATGACCGTTCTCGGTGTCCTGGTCTCGGCCCTGCCGTATTCGTTCCTGTTCCCCGTTCACGGCAACGGCTGGTCCTGGACCATGCTGCTGCCACTGGCGGTGGCGGTCATCGCCGGTGTGCTCATCACCGGGGCCTGCCGACTGCTGGCTCGCGCCCTGACCGGGCGAGTCCGTGCCGCGGCGGACCTGGAGAACCTCCGCGTGCCCTGACGTCTTGTTCTACAGTCCCCGATTCGCGTTCTTGCGGAGGTCGTCGTGCGCAGCGAGTCCGAGGCCGCACGCAGTGCCCGGGGGGCATCGGGGCAGACGATCGAGGTGTCGGTCGTCCGGTTACCCGTCGATCCCACGGGATCTGCTCTCGCGGAGGTCCCGCGACAACTCCGTTCGGCTGCCCGCCGTGGTGACGTCGTCGTGGATGTCACAGGTACCCGACGCACTTCGGCGGGGCTGCGTCGGACGATGTTCGTCCTGCAGTGCGAGACGGGGTCTTCGGATCCGAGTGTGGATAGGCGGCTAACCGTTGCTGGGCAGCTGGTCAGCTGGCCCAATCTTGCGGTCATCAACGTGATGCGTTCTACGTCAACTCCGCGGGCTGAGTCGGGTGCCCCTGACCTCGTTGTGATCCCTGCATAGCACTGACGGGGTTTGCGCCCAGCAACGTGGGACCGGGTTGAGTGACGACGAGGTAGGGCTGCTCATGATGACCGGCAAGGTGACCCCGCAGGGTTCCTCGATGACGCGTGGAGCTCGCCCCGACCTGCTGCGGTGCTGACGTGGAACGTGTCGCGCTGGCGATCGTTCTCGGTTTGCTGTCCTCGGCGGGTTCTTCGACGGGTAGGCGGTGCGGGGTCAGGCGGCGGTGCGCAACTCCCGTCGTCGGGTGCCGTGCGTAGCGATGACCGGATCCCACGCCCGCCCGGTGGTGACCAGCGCGTGCAGCTGCCGCAGCAGCGCGGCGGGCAGGGCAGCCTGGGCTTGGTCGTCGTCAGCCGGTTGTGCTCCCTCGTCGTCAGGTGCTGGTAGCGGGCAGCCCAGACAGGGTTGGGCCACGCCATCAGGCGCAATTGCGGGCGTCCCTGCCCCGTCACGTTCGTGCGGCCGGTGAAGTTCCCGGACATCTTTTTCCGCGGGACAAGGCCGGCGTGCTTGACGACCGCCCGCGCAGAAGTGAAGCGGTGCAAGTCACCGGTCTCGGCAAGGACCATCACCGCGCCCAACGCAGTCAGGCCCGGGATGGAGGTCACCAGCTCGCGGAGTCCGAGTTCGTCGATGACGGTGAGCATCCGCTTCTGCACTTCCGCGCAGCGGCCCCGATCGTGGTGCAAGTCGTCCAGGACGAAGGCGACCCGTTCCAACGCACCCCGACGATGCTTCAGGACCCCGACCGTCGACTGGGGGCCAGTTTTCACCCGCCGTTGACAGCGACCAGCGCTTTGGCCTGCCTTGCAGTCAAGGCGGTCTTCGCCCCACCCGGCAGCAGCTCCAGCAGCAGCTTGTGGATCCGGTTCACCGACTCCGTGCGCCGCACGCCGAGCTCGTCACGGCGGTCCACCAGCAACCGCAGGGCGACGTGCTCCCCGTCGACCTCCACGACCTGCAGGCCCGGGGCGCGCAGCGCGACCAGGGCGATGGAGTGCGCGTCGGTGGCGTCGGTCTTACGACCCTGACCGGTGGAGAACACCCGTGCCCGCGCGGACAGCTTCGCGGGGACGTCCACGACGTGCTCGCCGTCGGCGATCAACCGCTGCGCGAGGTGCTTGTCGATGCCGTTGGCGCCCTCGACCGCCCACGTCCGCGCCTTGAACTCCCGCCCGCGCTCAGCATGTCGCGGTAACCGGTCGTGTCGGTGGCGAACCGCCCCGCTCCCAGCAGCCGCTCACGCTGGTCCAGGACCTCGATCGTGGCTGAGCGTTTGTGCGGGTCCATCCCGATGATCACACCGGTCGTCGGTGTCGTTCTGGCGTCCATGTCGCCCTCCGTGCCGCCGCTGCGAGGCCGACCGGCCGGCCGGGCCTCGTGGTGCTGGCGGAGGTGGGCAGCGCTACTTCGAGCACGAC
>JBPBQU010000640.1:0-2785 GCA_050955085.1 Janthinobacterium lividum
CGCCCGGGCCATGATCCGCCAGCACCGTCCCTCGGTGGTCCTGCTCGCGAGTCCGAACAACCCGACCGGTACGGCACTGCCGCTGGCGACGATCGAGGCCGTCCTGGACGAGTGCGCCGCAGCCACCCAGGGTGCGGTCGTCGTCGTCGACGAGGCGTACGGGGAGTTCCGCCGCGCCGGCACCCCGAGCGCGTTGGAACTGCTGCCGCGCCACGGCAACCTCGCGGTCAGCCGCACCATGAGCAAGGCGTTCTCCCTCGCCGGGGCGCGGGTGGGGTATCTCGCGGCGTCCGAGGCCTTCGTCGACGCGTTGCGCATCGTCCGGTTGCCATACCACCTCTCGGCGGTCACCCAGGCCGTGGCACGTGCCGCGCTCAGGCACTCGGCGACATTGCTCTCGACGGTGGACGAACTACGCACGCGCCGCGACGAGACCGTGATCTGGTTGCGCGAGAGCGGTTTCGTAGTCGCGGATTCGGACGCGAACTTCGTCCTGTTCGGTGGGCTGAGCGACCGGCACGCGGTGTGGCAGGGGTTGCTCGATCGCGGTGTCCTCATCCGCGAGACCGGCCCCGACGGTTGGTTACGCGTCAGCATCGGTACGGCAGATGAGATGCAGCAGTTCCGCACCGCACTCCAGGAAGTGGTGGACCAGTCGTGAGCAGCACCCGCACCGCGCGCATCGAACGCGCCACCAGCGAGTCCAGCGTGCTCGTCGAGCTCGACCTCGACGGCACCGGGAGGACCAGCATCGACACGTCGGTGCCGTTCTACGACCACATGCTCACCGCGCTGGGCAAACACTCGCTCATGGACCTCACCGTGCGGGCCAGTGGTGACACCCACATCGACGTCCACCACACCGTCGAGGACACCGCGATCGTGCTGGGGCAGGCCTTCCGTCAGGCACTGGGGGACAAGGCCGGGATCCGACGCTTCGCCGACGCCACCGTGCCGCTCGACGAGGCGCTCGCCCACGTGGTGGTCGACGTCTCCGGGCGGCCCTACTGCGTGCACACGGGAGAACCCGCGGGGCAGGAGTTCCACCTCATCGGCGGCCATTTCACCGGATCCCTGACGCGCCACGTGCTCGAGAGCTTCGCGTTCCACGCGCAGATCGCGCTGCACGTGCGGGTGCTCGCCGGTCGCGACCCGCACCACATCGTCGAGGCGCAGTTCAAGGCGCTGGCCCGTGCGCTGCGCTACGCGGTGGAACCCGACCCGCGAGTCGTGGGGATTCCCTCGACGAAGGGCGCACTGTGAGAAGTCCTACGGTGGTCGTCCTCGATTACGGGTTCGGCAACGTCCGTTCGGCGGTGCGCGCTCTGGAGCGTGTGGGTGCCGACGTCGAACTCACGGCCGACCGGGAGGTCGCGCTGAACGCGGACGGTCTGCTGGTGCCCGGGGTCGGGGCGTTCAATGCCGTGAACGCCGGGTTGCAGGCCATCGGCGGGGAGGCCATCGTCGACCGCCGCCTCGCGGGGGGGCGTCCCGTGCTGGGGATCTGCGTCGGGCTGCAGGTCATGTTCGAGACGTCGAGTGAACCCGGTGACGGAGTCCGCGACGGCCTGGGGCAGTGGCCCGGCACGGTGGAGCGGTTGCCGGCCGAGGTGGTGCCGCACATGGGTTGGAGCACGGTGGAACCCCCTTCGGGGTCGGTGTTGTTCGCAGGCGTCGAGGCCGAGCGGTTCTATTTCGTGCACTCCTACGCCGTCCAGCGCTTCGAGTTGGTCGACACCACCTCGGGCACACTCCGGGCGCCCCAGGTGACATGGGCCGAACACGGTGCACGCTTCGTCGCGGCGGTGGAGAACGAGGCGCTGTCCGCGACGCAGTTCCATCCCGAGAAGTCCGGGGACGCGGGGGCTCAGCTGCTGCGCAACTGGGTCACGTCCCTCACCTGAGCTGCTCGTACACTCGACCCCCGTGACCAGCACCCCCGGGCCGGCCTGCGCGCCCCGCCTCGAACTTCTCCCTGCGGTCGACGTGGCCGACGCGCAGGCGGTCCGCCTCGTCCAGGGCGAGGCCGGTAGCGAGACGTTCTACGGTTCCCCGCTGGACGCGGCGTTGGCGTGGCAGCAGGCGGGTGCGCAGTGGGTGCACCTGGTCGACCTCGACGCGGCGTTCGGACGCGGGTCGAACCGGGAGCTGTTGGCCGAGGTCGTGGGTCGCCTCGACGTCGCCGTGGAACTCTCCGGCGGCATCCGTGACGACGCCTCCCTGGAGGCGGCGCTGGCGACGGGTTGTCGTCGGGTGAACCTGGGCACCGCCGCACTGGAGGACCCGGACTGGACGCGCGCGGCCATCGCCCGCCACGGTGATCGGATCGCGGTCGGCCTCGACGTGCGCGGCACGACGCTCGCAGCCCGTGGTTGGACCCGGGAGGGTGGCGATCTGTGGGAGGTCCTCGCCCGCCTCGATGCGGACGGTTGTGCGCGCTACGTCCTCACCGACGTGACCAAGGACGGCACCCTGCAGGGCCCGAACACCGACTTGTTGCGCGAGTTCTGCTCCCGTACCCAGGCACCGGTCGTCGCCTCCGGAGGGGTGTCGAGCCTGGCGGACCTGACGCGGCTGCGGGAACTCGTCGAGGTCGGTGTCGAGGGCGCCATCGTCGGCAAGGCGCTCTATGCGGGGAACTTCACGCTCCCCGAGGCGCTCGACGTGGCGGGTCGGCCCTGAACCCCGCCCAGCCTTCCGACGCCCAGCACCCCGACGTCTGGCCCCCCGACCCCCCCGGTCCGGCCCGGACGGATTCCGCAGGAGTTCCCTGGGCTGGACGCAC
>JBPBQU010000641.1:0-2770 GCA_050955085.1 Janthinobacterium lividum
CGGGTCGCCGTCCGGCGACCTGCGGCTACCGGGTGTCGGGGACGACGCGGAGGTGCCACGGGACTCCGCGACCCGCACGGTCGAGGATCTGTCCCTGCCCGGTTCGTTCAGCACCGAGCGTCCCGCCGCGGCTGCGGGGCGCCTCGTGCGGTTGCGTCAACGCCTTGCCCGTTCCAACTCCGCCCTCGGGCAGGGCCTGCTCGCGCTGCTCTCCCGCGACACCCTGGACGAGTCCACCTGGGAGGAGGTCGAGGAGACGCTGCTGCTCGCCGACGTCGGCTTCAGTCCCACCACGGAGATCGTCGACCGGTTGCGCGACCGGGTGCGCGTCCTCGGCACCCGCGAGCCCGAGCAGCTGCGCGCCATGCTGCGGGTGGAGTTGCTCCGGGCCATCGGCACGGACGTCGACCGGACCCTGGCCACCACCCGGCACGACGGCGCTCAGGACGGGGAGCGGGGCCGCCCCGCCGTCATCCTCGTCGTGGGGGTCAACGGCACCGGCAAGACGACCACGGTCGGCAAGCTCGCCCGGGTATTGGTCGCGGAGGACAAGGACGTCGTGCTCGGTGCGGCCGACACCTTCCGCGCCGCTGCGGCCGAGCAGCTCGCCACCTGGGGTGATCGCGTGGGGGTGCCCACCATCCGCTCCGACAAGGACGGGGCCGATCCGGCCTCGGTCGCCTTCGACGCCGTCAAGGCCGGCACCGACGCCGAGGTGGACGTGGTGATCGTGGACACCGCGGGCCGGTTGCAGAACAAGACGGGCCTGATGGACGAGTTGGGCAAGGTCAAGCGGGTGATCGAGCGGCACGGCCCGGTCGACGAGGTGCTGCTCGTGCTCGATGCGACGACCGGACAGAACGGGTTGCGCCAGGCGGCGGTGTTCTCGGAGGTCGTCGACGTCACGGGCATCGTCCTGACCAAACTCGACGGCACGGCCAAGGGTGGGATCGTCGTCGCCGTCCAGCGCACGCTGAACGTGCCCGTGAAGCTCATCGGGCTCGGTGAGGGTCCGGACGACCTGGCACCGTTCGATCCCGAGGCGTTCGTCGACGCCCTGCTGTCCTGACCGAGCCGAGCAGTCGGTCGCCGGCGGTGGACACCCCGAGAGGCCTGACGGGTGGTGGGTCAGCTCACGCTGCGATGACGAGGGGGTGACGCTGCGGGGCGACCGGGGCGACGTCGCGGTGGGAGTTACCTGATGTTCACACGCCAGGCCTCGACGTCACCGCCACGAAACACGTCGTGCGACGTGCTGTAACACGCGGCCGTCACGGTTGACCCGCTCACAGCCGCGAACTCGCGGCCGTCCCTGCCCCCGCCGGCTCCGTGTCGGCCTCGTGGAAGGCCCTGTTGCCCATGAATACCGGTGACACCGCCTGGGTGCTCGCCAGCGCCGCGTTGGTGTTGTTGATGACCCCCGGCCTCGCGCTCTTCTACGGCGGCATGGTCCGCGCGAAGAGCGTCCTGAACATGATGATGATGAGTTTCTCCGCCCTCGGCCTCATCGGGGTGCTGTGGGTTCTCTACGGGTATTCGATGGCGTTCGGCGACGACATCGGCGGCGGGATCCTCGGTAACCCCCTCGATTTCTTCGGGCTCAAAGGCCTGATGGGGACCACGGGAGTCGACGGTGGTTTCGAGGCCACGCACCTCGTCTTCACGATCCCGGCGATGGCGTTCGTCGCCTTCCAGGCGGTTTTCGCGATCATCACCGTCGCGCTGATCTCTGGCGCCATCGCCGATCGCGCCAGGTTCGGCCCCTGGCTGGTCTTCTCGGGGGTGTGGGCGACCATCGTCTACTTCCCGGTCGCGCACTGGGTGTTCGCGTTCAACGGAGCGGCCTCGGAGACGGGTGGCTGGATCGCCAACAAGCTCGCGGTCGTCGACTTCGCGGGTGGTACGGCCGTTCACATCAACGCCGGTGCCGCCGGGTTGGCCCTGGCGATCGTCCTCGGGAAGCGGCGCGGGTTCGGCCGCGATCCCATGCGGCCGCACAACCTCCCGCTGGTGATGCTGGGTGCGGGCATCCTGTGGTTCGGCTGGTTCGGCTTCAACGCCGGTTCCGCGCTCAGCGCCAACGGCCAGGCCGCGGACGTCTTCGTCACCACCCTCGTCGCGACCAGTGCCGCCATGCTGGGCTGGCTCGTCACCGAGAAGTTCCGTGACGGTCACGCGACATCCCTCGGGGGTGCCTCGGGGGCGGTGGCCGGTCTGGTCGCCATCACCCCGTCCTGCTCGGCGGTGAACCCGGTCGGCGCCATCATCATCGGCGTCGTCGCCGGTGTCCTCTGCGCCCTCGCGGTGGGCCTGAAGTACAAGCTCGGCTACGACGACTCCCTCGACGTCGTCGGCGTGCACCTGGTCGGGGGCGTCTGGGGCACCCTGGCCGTCGGCCTTGTCGGGACCGCGACCTCGACCGCGGGCATCGACGGCCTCTTCTACGGTGGCGGCGCCGGTCAGCTGGGGAAGCAGGCCGTGGGTGCGTTCTCGGTCCTCATCTACTCGTTCGTCCTGACCTGGATCATCGGTACGGTCATCCAGAAGACCATGGGCTTCCGCGTCGACGAGGAGGACGAGGTGTCCGGCATCGACACCGTCGTGCACGCCGAGTCCGCCTACGACTGGGGCACGCTCGGCAGTGGTTCCGGGCTCCTGGGCGGTGGGGCCCCGCGTCCCGACGCCCGTCACGCATCCAGTGGGAACTCGGAGGTTCCGGCATGAAACTGCTCACCGCGATCATCAAGCCGCACAAGCTCGACGACGTGAA
>JBPBQU010000642.1:0-2766 GCA_050955085.1 Janthinobacterium lividum
ATCGAGGTGGCGTGCAGGACCAATTCGGTGGGCGCCGGAATGGACTCGGGTGTCGCGTCGGGTCGCGGCGAGGAGGTCAGGTCGGCGCTCACGAGGGACATTGTGGACGACGGGTCCGACACGACCAGGGAGGAGCGGTGGGACCCGGCGACGCAGAGACTGCAGACGTGGCGCGCAAGCAGCAGCGGTTCCGGTCGAGCGGTGTGAGGTCCGGGCCCGCCTGGCCCACCACGCCCCCTTCGTGGACTACGACCGCGGACTGCCGCGAGAGGCACGCCGACACCGCCTCCCGGCCAGGCAGGCGGTGGAGCACCTGACGGCAGAGCTGCCCGGGCGGATCCTTCGGCGCGGCCCGTTCGATCGTCGAACCCCTGCTCCTGGACAGCGTCTCAGCGGTGAGTCAGCAGGAACTCCGCGTGTCAGGACGACGTGAGCACCGAGCGCGCGAACCTCACCGCGGCGGGGGATTGGCTGGGCTGGGAGTGTCGGCCGTCGGGGAATACCTGAACCGCCATCCGGGCCAGGACGTCGAAAGTGGGTCGTGCCGCGTCGATCACCCCATGTCGACCAACCCCACCGTCACCGGAATCCCACCCGAGCGCGGTCAGGACCCGCGACGCCAGATCGACCACGTCGTCGGCGCTCGCCAATCGCCCGGACGCCACGGCAAGCAGGGCGAACCGGCCCGCAACCTGTTCGTACTCCTGCCGGCCCTGTGGTAACCGCTCGGCGACGTGCTGCACGAGGCGGGCGGGGTCGGAGCGTAACTTCTTCGCCGCCATCGTGAGCAGTAAACGCCCCTTGTTCTTCCGCAACAATCCCAGGTCCTGCAACGATGTACGCAACAGGAGTACCGGCAGGGTCTCGCTCTCGCGACCGCCACCCCCGCGCCACTCGTCCTGAAGGTTCAGTGCGACATACGTCTCCCGGACGACGGCCGGCGGCAGGTACCCGGCGGCGGTCAGGGTGACCCCGTCCTCACCGATCCGGTCGAGCAGCCAACGCACGTCGTGGGTGAGTTCTTCGAGTTCCTGAGGTGTGGACGTCGCGGTAAGGCCGCTGTGCGGCAGGGCTTCCCGGGCGAGGGTGAGGACCTCGCGGGCCAGGTCCAGCGGCAGCTTCGAGAGCAGTCTGATGATGTGCTGGGGGAGGCCGTCCACATCGAGTTCTGCATGCGGTTCGTCCTCGGACGGGAACAGGGCAGGCAGGGGGCCATCGGCAAGGTCCTGGTTGACCTCCTCGACCGAGAACTGCTCGGACTGGTGGTGTCCGAAGGCTTCAACCAGGTAGTTCATGTCCTCCGGGACGGGTTTGCCGGCGCGAACCTCGGACAGGAGTTCCAGTACGTCTTGATACCCCCAGGGCCCGCCGCAGTCCTCCGGTGGGCAGGCGCGTCGACCGGTGACGCAGTGCGCGGCAGGCGCGTCGTCACCGCGGTCGAGAACCGCCTCCAGCTTGATCGTGTGGTCCCACCCGTCGCCGAAGTCGTAGGTGTAGCGGAGTTTGTCACCGGGGGCGGCGAGCACCTCGTCGAGGCGCGCGTCGACCTCCGGCGTCCCCTGCTCACCGTCTAAGACGTCGAACTCCGTGAGGAACGCGGGTTCGAACCGACCGGCTTCGGTTCCGAGGCGGCGGAAGGCGTGCAGATGGCTGTTGGTCCAGCCCATCGCCACCTGCAGGACGTCATGGAACTCTTCCAGGGACAGGTCGGAGGCGACTTCGAGGCGGCGCCAGATCGGGGGTTTGACGTCGTCGAGGTCCACCCGGATCCGGAAGGTCACCGGGGTCCGGCGGCGGCGGAGGAGGGTGGGTGTCTCCGGGAGACCGGGGAAACGAGACGCGCCCACCGCGAGTACCTGTGCAAGCAGGGTTCGCAGCTGGGCCGGTGTGGAGGAGGTCAGAGGTCCCTGGATTTCAAGCGGGAGCTGCGGACCGGGGCGCTTGGGGGGCACAGGGACAGGGTAAAGGGCCGGGGGGGCCGTTGCCAGAGCCGCGGACGTGGGTTTGCCGACCGCGGGGACGGGTGTGGATTCACCTGACGAGCACTTCCTGCCCGTCATGAGTACGCGGGCAGCGAGCTGGCGATGCTGTTGCGGCAGGAGGCCCGTCCGGTGACGCTCTTCACGGTTCTCCCAGGGCGAGCGAACTGCTGGGTAGCTCGGAGACCGTTGGGTGAGCTCGCCCGTCTCTCACGTGTCAGTCGCGTCCGGCAGGATGAGTGCGGAGCGTGAAGGGGGATGAACGTGGAGGAGACGAACGCGGCGCGCCGTCGCGAGCTGGTCGGTCAGGTCGGTGCCTTGGTGGACTTCCTCCGGGCGCTGGCGACGATGGGTGCTGCGCCCGTGCGGGAGGTCGAGTCGCAGCCTGAGGTGCTCTGGCTGGTCGACGTGCCCGCCGAGATCGGTGTCGACGCGACCGCGGGCCCGGGCGAGCGGCTCGCGACCTTTCCCGCCATCGCCGCCGAGGCCCACCCGCCGCTTCCGAAGGTGCTGAGTGGCTGGTTGGACGGATCGCGTCTCGCGGATTCGTCAGCGTCCGTGCCCCTGCTGGTCGACCGGTTCGCCGAGGACGCGGAGTCAGGTGGGTTCGTCGGTGACTCCGACGTCCGCCGGGAGTACGCCCGATGGAGCGGGGAGTGGCGCGCCTGGGCGGACCGGGACCGGGGTTCGGCGCCGTCCCGCGCCTGGTACGAGGCGCTCAGCAGCGTCCACCGCCTGATCTCCCGACAGGACGACCAGTTCGAACTCGTCCTGCAGACGGGGATGC
>JBPBQU010000643.1:0-2736 GCA_050955085.1 Janthinobacterium lividum
TCATGCTCGGCGTTCGAATATTTCGATTCCGCTATCCGGGGGTTCCCGCAGTGCCAAGATCGTCGGCCCGCCCGCCCCCGTCGCGTGGGTCAGCTGACACAGTGCGGGCGTGCCTGCGCCCCTCCCCCCGCCGGTCTCGCCCGACCAGCCCGACGCGACGCGGCTCGCCGCCATCGCCGCGTCGGCCGCCGCCGACGCGGGAGGTGTGGACCCAGGGCTCCGGCGAAGTCGGCCCGAGAGTGCCTCACGGCGGGCGCAGACGCCCGATGACGACTGACTGCCGTCTGCTACGAGGTGGTCGCGGGCTGTCGTAGTTGAGGTTCGAGGTCGGCGTGTCGCAGTTGACGAAGGCGACTCGACCGGACTTCGCCGGACCCCTGGGTGTGGACCCCGCCCTGCTCGGAGATTCCTCGAAATCCTTTGGCGCGCGGTCGGCGCCCGCCGGCGGTTGTCCGCGACCCGCGCCACCCGTTACCGGTCGGTGGGTGAAGCGGCCGCCACCTCGGGTGTCGCCCTGCGGGCCCTGCTCGACCTCTACCTCCCTGCCGCCTGGCGGTTATGGCATCACCTGCCGGCGGTCGGCACCGCCACCGAGGACTACGAGCAGGCCCGCCGTGCGTTCGAGCTGGGCCAGCGCCTGGGCCTCGGTCTGCATCCGGACGACCCGGTGACCGACGCCGCGGACCTGCTCGTCACGAGGTCTTCCTGCGCGACCCAGCAGTGGCCCTGAACCTCGCGGAGACCACCCCGGCCCCGCTACGCAGCGGGCGCGGAGGTCTCGAACCGTCTCTGCGGATCATCGAGGCCTATCTCGACGCGGGAAGTTCTTCGTCAAGGAGAACAGCAAGCGTTACCACACACTGCTCCTCGCCGCCGTCGCCGCGATCGAGGCCGCCGACCTCATCTTCGCGGTGGACAGCGTCCCCGCCGTCCTCGCCGTCTCGAGCGAGCCGTTCATCGTGTATTCGTCCAACACCTTCGCGATCCTGGGGCTGCGTTCGCTGTATTTCCTGCTCTCGGGTCTGCTCGAGCGCTTCCACCTGTTGAGCAAGGCGCTGGCGTTCATCCTCGCCTTCATCGGTGTCAAGTTGTTCTTCCAGGCCGGGCTCGAGGTCATCAGTCCCGTGATCCCGCACATCCCGACCTGGGTCAGCCTCGCGGTCATCGTCGTCTCACTGACGTTGGCGATCGTGCTCAGCTTGCGCCGACCGGCCCCCGTGGAGCTCGAGGCGCCCGGGACCGGCACCGGGGGGACCTCAGGTCCCGAGCACTGATGTCCGGCGTCCACACCGGTGTCGGTGTCGCAGCGTCCGGTCGTCGTCGAGACGGCTCCACCCAGCCCGGTTACGACGTGCGCGCGGTGGCGTCCGTGGTGTGATGGCCCCGTGGCAAGGCTGGGTCGGCGAACGTCTGTGGTGTTGGCCGCTACAGGGAGTTATGTCTTGAATTGCGCGCTGGGCGGGGCGGTGGCCCTGCGGGTGCTCGACACCTCCGATTTCCGCTGGGTGCACCATGCGGTCTACATCGCGACGGTGGCGCTGACCGCAGCCGCAGCGGTGGACCTCGCGCGGCGTCGGGACGCGGCACTGTTCCGGTTGCTCCCGGTGGCGGTGCCCCTTGCGCTGATCCCACGCGTCTCGGCCCGTTCGCGCCGTCACGCGCTGGTCGCCGCCAGCGCCGCCCCGGCCTACGCCGCCACCCTGCTGCGGCTGCGGAAAGGCTGAACCATGGACCTGCGAGAGGCCATCACCCGACGACGCACGACCAACGGCGCGTTCCTCCCGGACCCCGTCTCGGCCGAGCACCAGCGGGTGCTCATGGAGGTCGCCGCCCGCGCCCCCTCACAGCTGAACAGCCAGCCGTGGCGCTTCGTGCTCGTGGAGTCTCGCGACACCGTCGATGCCGTGGCACGCATCAGTGGTGAATCGATGACCGAGGCGATGAGCAACGGCACCTTCTTCGAGCGCTACAAACGCTACTTCCGCTTCAGCACGGCGGAGATGGAACGCACCCGCTCCGGGATGCTTTTCGACAAGCTCCCCGCGCCGTTGCGCCCCTTCACCAAGCAGGTGTTCACGAAACGGGGCCAGCGCATGGTGAACGCCCTGCGGGTACCTCAGACCCTGGGGGAGGAGAACCGCAAACTGGTCTCGGGATCACCGTTGCTGCTCGGGGTCATGTTGGACCGCGCCGAGTACCGTCCGGGGGAGTTGTCGTCGTTCTACTCCCTGTTCAGCATGGGTGCGGCGATGGAGAACGTCTGGCTCACCACGACGGAGCTGGGACTCGGCATCCAGTTCGTGAGCTTCCCGATGGAGACTCCCAGTGCGTGGCAGCGCATCGTCGACCTGCTGGCCGTCCCGGACGAGCTGGAACTCATGGCCGTGTACCGCCTCGGTTACCTACCGCCCAAGCAGCGGCGACCGGCCATCGACTGGTCCAGCAACCATCGACGCTCGGTGTCGCAGTACGTGTTCCGGGAGACCTGCGCGACCCCCCAACAGGGTTGGGACGATGACGCGCAGCCACCGGTCGTGGAAGGTGACCAGAGGCAGGGTTCTCTCTCGCCGACAGAACCCCCGAACAGTGAATCGTCCCCGTCGTCTGATCTGGAGGGTCCCGAGATGCTCGCGGATGCTGTCGCCAAGGCACCGTTCTTCCTCGACTGCGACACCGGCATCGACGATGCGCTGGCGATCGGCTGGCTGGCCGCGTCTCCCGTCGTCGATCTCGTGG
>JBPBQU010000644.1:0-2730 GCA_050955085.1 Janthinobacterium lividum
TCGCGACGTTCGAGGAGGTGAAACGCGCCTTCGACCCCGCCGACCTGCTGAACCCCGGGGTGATCGTGCGCCCGGCCGCGATCGACGCGGACCTGCGGGTTCCGCCCGCCCGCCCCGCCCACGCGCTGGGGATGCCGAAGCGCAGTGCTGACCTGAAGTTCGCCTATTCCCACGACGAGGGCGACCTGACGCGCGCTGTCCACCGCTGCGTGGGGGTCGGCAAGTGCCGGGCGGATTCCGGCGGGGTCATGTGTCCGAGTTATCTCGCCACCGGTGACGAGAAGGACTCGACCCGCGGGCGGGCCCGGTTGCTGCAGGAGATGGCCAACGGGACGCTGGTGACCGACGGGTGGCGCTCGCAGGAGGTCCGCGAGGTCCTCGACCTGTGCCTGTCCTGCAAGGGATGCACGCTCGACTGCCCGGCGGGTGTCGACATGCCTACCTACAAGGCCGAGTTCTTCGACAAGTTCTACCAGGGCCGGTTGCGGCCCATGAACCATTACCTGCTGGGTTGGTTGCCTCGTTGGTCGAGGCTCGCCTCGATCGCTCCGAGGCTTGTCAACGCCCTCACCGGGGTTCCCGCGCTGGCGCGTCTCGCCAAGACCGTCGGTGGGATCGCCCAGGAACGGCCGCTGCCGAAGTTCGCGGATGCGACCTTCCGGCAGTGGTTCACGAACCGCCCGTCGGGCAGCGGTACAGAGCCTTCGTCGCGCAGCGGTGCGGAGCCTTCGTCGCGCAGCGGTGCGGAGCCTTCGTCGCGCAGCGGTGCGGAGTGCTTGTCGCGCACCGGTGCAGAGCCCGTGGTGCTCTGGGTGGACAGTTTCACCGACCACTTCTCACCCGAGGTCGGCCGGGCCGCGGTCACGCTGCTCGAACACCTCGGATTCGAGGTGAGCATCACCCGGGAGAAGGTCTGCTGCGGGTTGACGTGGGTGTCCACCGGTCAACTCGACGGCGCCAAGCGGCAACTGCGGGCCTCCCTCGACGCGCTCACCCTGCCGGGCCTTCCCGCCGACGTCCCGATCGTCGGGTTGGAACCGTCCTGTACCGCGTTGCTCCGCGAGGACGCGGCCGAACTGCTGCCCGCCGACCCACGCGCGCACGCGCTGAAATCCAGGGTCAAGACGCTGGCCGAACTCATCGTGGAGCAGCGCCCGGCCTGGATCCCCCCGCAGCTGGACCCCGAGGGCCCCGTCAAGGCGGTCGTGCAACCGCACTGTCACCAGCACGCTGTCATGGGTTTCGCTGCGGACGCCGCCCTGCTGGCCAAGGCGGGGGTCGACGCCCAGGTCCTGGCCGGTTGCTGTGGTTTAGCCGGCAACTTCGGTGCGGAGAACGGGCACTACGACGTCTCGGTCAAGGTCGCGGAGCACGCGTTCCTGCCCGCGTTGCGCGAGCGGGGGGACGCGATCGTGGTGGCCGACGGATATTCGTGCCGCACCCAGGCCGACAACCTGGCGGGAGTCCGGCCGAAGCACCTCGCGGAACTGTTGGCGGCGGCCCTGCCCCCGACGTAGGACCCGGTGCGGCTGCGGTGATCGAGGACGACGTCGTCCTCGACCACCGCAGCATTCACCGCAGTAATTCACCCCAGCAGAATCGCCGCAGCAGGATCACCGCAGAGTTGAGGTCAGCTGGGGGAGGGGTCCGCCCCGGTGGCCGCCTCCCGCAGCGCCGGGATGATCTCCTTCTGTGCCACCTCGAGGAACGCCGACTGGTTCTCCCCACCGATCTGACAGAGTGCGAGGTCGGTGAAACCGGCCTCGAAGAAGGCCGAGGCGGCCTCGACGATGGCGTCGATGTCGTTGCCGCACGGGATGCTCTCCGCGACGTCCTCGGGCCGGACGAACTGGCTGGCGCCTGCGAAACCGGCCGTCGTGGGCAGATCCGCGTTCACCTTCCAGCCACCCGCGAACCAGCGGAACTGCTCGTGTGCGCGGCTGATCGCGGCGTCCTTGTCGGAGTCCCAGCTCACCGGCAGCTGACCGACCTTGCGGCCCGGGCCCTGGCCGGTCTCACGGGCCGCGTCCCACGCGGGGGCCAGGGCTGCGTCGGGTTCGACCGCGACCATGTGTTCGGCCAGCGGGGAGAACCGGGCGCAGGACTTGTCACCGCTGACGGCGATCGCCAGCGGGACCCGGTGCTCGGGCAGGTCCCACAGGCGGTGCGAATCGACGCGGAAGTAGTCACCGGAGTAGGTGAGGAGTTCCCCGTCGAAGAGGTTCGAGATGATCTCGATGGCTTCTACGAGCATGTCCTGGCGTTCCGTGACGGCCGGCCATCCCTGGCCGACGATGTGCTCGTTGAGGTTCTCCCCGGAACCGAGGCCGAGCACGAAACGGCCCTCGGAGAGGATCTGCACGGTCGCGGCCTTCTGGGCGATGACCGCCGGGTGGTAGCGGATGGTGGGGCACGTGACGTAGGTCATGAGTTCGACGCGGGACGTGGTCGCCGCGACCGCGCCGAGCACGCTCCACGCGTAGGGGGCGTGGCCCTGGGTGGTGAGCCACGGCGAGGCGTGGTCGGAGAAGACGATGGTGTCGAACCCGGCCTCCTCGGCGGCGCGGGCGTCGCGGACGAGCCAGCGCGGGTCCGACTGCTCGCTCATGCACGTGTAACCGATGCCGATCTCACTCACGCGGGGCTCCTTCGATGCTGTCGTTCGGGGTGCTGTAGTCTGGGGTGCTGGGGTCTGGGGTGGTGTCGTACGGGGTGGTGGAGATGGCTTCC
>JBPBQU010000645.1:0-2729 GCA_050955085.1 Janthinobacterium lividum
GCGGGAAGTTCAGGGCGGGTGCCGACCTCCTCGAGCACGACGAAGTCGTCCTCGCCCCCCGGTGGGACGCCGTCCTGGATGACGTTGGGAATGCTGCGCAGCAACAGGTCGAACTCCGCGCCGACCGCGTCCGACTCGAGCTGGGCCGCTTTCACCTGCATGGAGAGGTGCTTCACACCCTCGAGCAGCTCCTGCTTCTCCGCACCGCTCGCTTTCGCGACGTCCTTGCCGCGCGACTTCTGCTCCGCGCGCAGCCGCTCGTATTCCGTGATGGCGGCGCGGCGGCGCACGTCGGCGTCCAGAACCCGGTCGACGAGCGTGTCGTCCTCACCCCGGGCCCGCTGGCTGGCCCGTACGGTGTCCGGGTCGTCCTTGAGCTGTCGCAGGTCGATCACCCGGACGACACTAACGGAGCGGTTGTCAGCGTTCCCACCGCGTTCTTCGCCGGTGCGCTCCGCGCGGGGTTCTCGCCGGTGCGCTCCGCGCGGTGTTCGCCGGTGCGCTCCGCGCGGACGTCCGCTGGATGCCGCGGGTACCGTGATCGGATGACACCGGCCGACCTCATCGGCGCCGGTGCCCTGGCCGTCGTGCTGGCCGTGTTGTTCGTGGTGACTGCGGTGCTGCTCGCCCGCGAGCGCCGGGTGAGTCGTCGGCTACGGGCGGTCACGCTGGCCGCGGCGGCCAAGGATGCCGAGATCGAGGACCACCGGATCGCCACCGGGCTGCCGGAACCCCGTCGCCGACGCGCGGGCATCGTGGTGAACCCGACGAAGTTCGCCACCCTCGACGAACCCGCGTTGCGCCGCCGGGAGGCCTACGTCGCTGCGGTGTTCCGCTCGCACGGCTGGGACCACCCGGTGTGGCACGAGACGACCCCCACCGAGCACGGCGGTCGACAGGCGCGGGACGCGATCGCCGCTGGCGTCGACATCGTCCTCGTCGCGGGCGGGGACGGCACCGTCCGGGCGGTGGCGGAGTCGATGAAAGGCACCGGCATACCGATGGGTCTGCTGCCCGCGGGTACGGGAAACCTGCTGGCGCGCAACCTCGACATCCCACACGCCGACCTCGCGGCCGCGCTGGACCTGGTGTTCGCGGCCCCCGACACGAGCGTCGACGTGGGGTGGTTGGAGGTCGATCGCAGCGGTGCGGACGCCGACCCCGAGCGGCACCTGTTCCTCGTGATGGCCGGACTCGGGTTCGACGCGGCGATGATGGCGGGTGTCGAGGACCGGCTCAAGCGCCGTCTCGGCTACGGTGCCTACGTCGTCTCGGGGGCCCGCGTGCTGTGGGGGCCGCAGGCCAAGGTCCGGCTGCGGGTCGACGGTGGTGACATCAACTCGGTGCGCACCCGCGCGGTCATCGTCGGCAACTGCGGGAAACTCACGAAGCAGCTCGTGCTCATGCCCGACGCCGAGATCGACGACGGTCTGCTCGACGCGGTCGTCCTGTCCCCGCGCGGTGGGATCGGCTGGGGTGAGGTGGCGTGGGCGATCGCGACCCGTGACCGCAAGGGTCAGCGACGCGTGAAGCACCTGCGGGGCAAGACCTTCGACGTGTGGTGCGACCAACCGCAGGAGGTCGAGCTGGACGGTGACCCGATCGGTACCGCGCGCCGGATCAGGCTCAGCGTCGAACCGGGGGTCCTGCTGGTCCGTTGTCCCCCACCGCGTCCCGGTCGCTGATCCCCGGTCCCGTCAGGTCGCCGCCAGAGCGCGGGGGTGTCCCACGCCGGGTTGGTCCGCGTGCAGGTGCTCGTCCCGGGCGGCGTCCAGATACTGGGCGGTGCGGGCGGTGAGCGCGGTGACCGCGTCGCGCAGAGCGGGGTGCAGGTCGGTCTGGAGTTCTCGCCACACGGCGCTCAGTACGAACTGGGTGCCGTCGGTGGTGACCACCGGGACGCTCAGGACGGACGCGGCACCGAGCCGGACGGCCAACGACTCGTCGAGCAGTGAGCTGGTCGTCGCGTCCGGCACCCACACCGCGCGTTGGGTCGCGACGGCCCGGCTCACGGCACTGCGGTCGTCGACGTCGAAGACGACGTGGGCGAGGGCGTCGGGGTCGATGTGGCCGCGGTGGCCGAGGAGGTCCCAGCGTTTCGCGAACGGTGTGGCGGGACGGACGAGCAGGAGCAGGTCGGGGCGCAGCAGGTCCCAGGCCGTGTCGGTCAACACCGAGATGACCTCGCAACCGTCCTCCGCCCGGTCGATCTGCGGCATGGCCTGCAGCACGCCGTGCACCCGGCCCAGGACGTCGCTCGCGTCGGCACCGTCGAGGTGGCTGGCGGCGAGCGCCGCAAGTGAACGCAGCGCCGAGACCTGCTGCGGCGTCTCGGGTTCCGGTGCCAGGTCATAGACGCACAGGACAGCCATAGGACGTCCGTCGACGTCGAGAACGGGGGCACCGACGTAGCGGTGCATCCCGGCCGCGACCATCCCCCCGCCCGCGAAGCGCGGGTCCAGGTCCAGTGCGGGGACCACCAGGACGTCCCTGCTCGTGCCGACCCACGAGCAGGGTGTCCCGTCGCGGGGGGTGAGCTCGAGGTCGTGGCCGAGCTGCGCCATGAGGTGGACGTGGTCCTCGTCGACGATGTTGAGGCTCGCGAACTGCGTCCCGCAGACCTCTCCGGCCAGCGCGACGATCTTCTGCAGCAGCGCCAGCGAGGCCTGCGCCCGCACGCGGGTGCGCAGGGCCAACGCGAGCCGCTGCGCCTCGTCGGCGGGGCGGGG
>JBPBQU010000646.1:0-2686 GCA_050955085.1 Janthinobacterium lividum
GTGACACATGAGCAACCCCTGCTGCGGGTCAGCGAAATCTGACGAGCCCTGTGGGGATCGGCCCTGTGGGGATCGGCCGCGTGGGGATCGGCCGCGTGGGGATCGGCCGCGTGGGGATCGGCCGCGCCGGGCGAACCGACGGCTTCAGAGGGTGGCCCTGCCGCGGGCGTTGTAGACGACGGCGTCACCGGCACTGACGTGGGCCGCGTAGTCGCGGTAGACGGCCAGGGCCTCTTCGCGTAGTACGTCCTTGACGACGGTGATGCCGCGAGCCTCGAACTGCTCGGCCCAGTCGTCACGGACAGGACCCTCGTCGAAACCGGTGATCTCCTCCAGCTGGGGCCCCTCCCCGGCCACGACCAGGGTCTTCACCCCGGACCACAGGGTCGCGCCGTAGCACTGCGCGCAGGGGCGCCAGTTCACCACGAGTTCGCGCGCCGGAGCGCCCTCGGCACCGAGGTCCCAGTGCCCCGTGCGGGCCTGGGCCAATCCGAGTGCCGTCACCTCTGCGTGGGCGGCGGAGATGCCGCTCGAGAGCACGACATTGACCCCGACCGAGACGATCGCACCGGTGTCGGTGTCGGCGACGACAGCGGCGAACGGGCCGCCGTTGCCCTCGCGGAAGTTGCGCGCCGCGAGGCGGTGGACGAGAGCCATCCGAGCCTCCCGGGTGGGCGCGACGTCCGGGACGTCGCTGAGCTCGTCCTCGATCCAGGCGGGCAGGGCGATGGTGAAGCTGCGGCTCAGCGCGGTGGTGTCCACCCCGACAGCCTGCCGTACGGCGCGGGGCGCTCGAGCGTCCGGTTGATTCAGCTGTAGTCGGAGTCCGTCCCTGCCGATGGTCAAGGGTAGAGCGCTCACCTGCACCGGTGACCGCATGAGACGACAGGGAGCCTCATGTCCCCGAAGGACGAGCCCACCGACCCCCCCGTCGTGCGTGGCGCGCAGACCGTCGCGCCCGTCGAGGCGTCGGCCCTGCAGTTCGCCGCCTCGATCCTCGGGGAGGGCGGTTACACCCCGGACGCGCAGTTGGGCGCCACGCTGTCGGTACCGGCCCGCGTCCACGAGACAGATCCCCCCGGTTCACCCGCCACCGGGAACGCTGTCACGGAACAAGCCTCCACCCAGCCCGTTCCGACCCGCGCTCCGGTCGCGGAGGAGCGTTCCCCCGGAGGTGTCGTCCCACCCGTGCCCGTCGAGGAACCGACGGACGACACCACACCCACCCAGAAGAAGGGGTGGTTCGGCCGCCTGCTGGAGGCCCTGTTCGGCCGCCGCTGATCACGGCCCCCGGAGATCGTCCCGCGTACCGCACACCCAGCCGACGTGCCATAGACCGCGTGGACCCGGCGTCTCGTCACCCGCAGGTCGTGGCTCCTTCGCGCGCCCAGGCTTCCGGGTCACGGCTGAACGACCGGAACTCCTGGCGGTACCCACAACGTGGTGCTGACCTCGAACACGAGCCTCGCCGTGGTGGTAGCAGCTGAGAAGGTGGGAGGTCGATCGCTGCGGCGGGCTGGTCAGTTCCCGCAGCAATATCCTGCAGTGATCACGACACGCTAGAGATCACGGAGGACCTTGGTCGTTACTCCACGGTGCCGGGCCCGAACCCCTGACGACCCGGCACCGGCCCGCATCAGCGCAGTCGTTCCCGCATGTTCAGAACGCCTTCTTGAGATCGATGTCGGCGTGGTTGGTCCCGGGGGTGTAGATCTTCGTCGACACCGGCCCGCCCTCTCCGGAGCCGAGACGCAACCCGAACAAGACGTTGTAGTTCGCATCGTTGGGGTTGGCGTCGACGGCGACCAGACTGTGCACCTGGTCACCCGCGCCCCAGCGGACGTCGGTCCACATGATGGGCCAGTCGTAGCGAGAGTCCCCGGTGTAGGCGCAGTTCGACGTCATGTACAGGCCACCGAACTTGTTCATGGCCAGGCAGTTGCCACTGACCTTGTTCTTGAGTATCCAGCGACCGTAGACCTGGTAGGCCCCGAGGTTGTTGCTCACACCGTAGAACGGCCCCACTTCGGTCCACTGCTGGAAGTCCAGGAAGTTGCAGGGGTTCGTGTAGACAGCCGTACCCTTGCTGGCCAGGCAGTTTCCGGTCTGCCAGCTGCGCCACATCGTCGGGCCGACATCGGCGTGGGCGGGGCTGACCACTGTTCCGCTGGCGACGAACGCGACGATGGCAGCGGAAGCCAGCTTGGCCGCGCGCAAGAAGCGACGTGGTTTTCTGGGAGATTGCAGCACGAATTCTCCTAGCGTCATGGGCGGTGAACGCGCCCGAACTCTCGTACGGGGGTTGGTGACGCATCGCGAGCGTGGCCTGTGGTCTGACTACTTGTCAAGACTCGTGGCCGGCCGATGATCAGGCATTTCTACTAGAATTGCTGCCGGTCTCGGGCGCAAAGTGGCAGTCCTTCGAAGAACTCCCGTACCCCTCGGGGTAGGACGCGATCGTGGTGCGGTCGAGGGGGGTCACGCGATCGACAATCGACCGTTTCCCCGGGCTCACACCCCGATGATGACCTTCACCGCCGCTGGGGAGTCGTGACTCAGCCTGGATCCACCGCCTGTGGGTGACGTGATGGCGCCCGCAGGGCGCTGTTGACGGTTCACGGCCAGGGGCGTGCGGCAGCGGCCGGTCTGCCCGGCTCTTCCACTCCTGTCTCCTGGTCGCGCCCGC
>JBPBQU010000647.1:0-2531 GCA_050955085.1 Janthinobacterium lividum
TACGGTTGTTCATGGACCGTCCTCCTTCTGCGCTGGGACACCAAGCCCGAGTAGCGCACCAGGGGGACGTTCTCCGTCCGGTCACCGACACGCAGAACGAATCACTATGACGCGATGAGCGCGCGTTCGTGCCCCCCTTGGTGATACGACGGGGCCTGGCGGTTGCAGACGATCGCACTGAACCGGTGGGTTAGGGCGACCTACCCACACTCAGATCCGAAGAGCCCTTAGTGTCACGCGGGCTGCGGGTTGCTCATCCGCCGCTACCCAGCTGAGCGGTGGGGAGCGGGCTACTCGTCCACAAGAAGATCGGTCAGGTGGCCGGAGACCTTCTGGTTTGTGAGAAGTTACTGCCTCCTTACCTTGTGATGGAGTCACTGTGCCCGGCTTGAACGACCCCGCTGCGGCGGTGGGAATGTCAGGTAGTCCGGCAGTGATCGAGGCCGCGGCCGATGATTTGACCCGCAGCGGAGACGCCCTCGACGCGACGGGTCGCAACGTGCGCACTCACGCCGACCAGGCAACGGGTGAGTGGTTCGGGGCAGCGGGGGACGCCGCCCGAGCGGTGCTGGATGGCAGCGCGAGCTACGTCACGGGCTACGCCGATCTGACCAGTGCCGCCGCCCCGATCCTGCAGGAGTACGCGCAGGCACTGCGGGCAGCGCAACACGCCGACGCCGAGGGTCGCACACGCACCGCGGCCGCGACGGTGGCGGTGGCGGTGGCCAGCGCGAAGCAGGCGCAACGCAGCGCGCCGCAGGCAGCGACTCTGGCGGCTCCAGGAGGCGCGGGCGTTGACCCGCAACTGGCGCAGGCACTCACCCGAGCCCAAGGCGAACTGGACGAGGCGCAGGCGCTGGTCAGCGATGCGTGGGCGGCATTGGCTCAGGCCGATTCCACTGCGACTGAGAGGATCACCGCGCTGACGACCCGCCTGCACGACTTAGCCCACGCGATCAGCACCGGCGCCGCCGCGCCGGTCGGGTCGGCCCCGCCTTCACCAACGCTCAAGCCCATCTCAGAGCAGGAGACGGTTGCGCCTGACGGCAGCGGCCTTGTCGGCACAGTGAAACGGTGGTGGGAGGACGCTGGCGACTTCGTCTCCTCCGTGGGCGGTTACTACCGTGAGCACCCTGAGGCCGAGTCCGATCTCATCCTCTCCGCTGGAACGACCGCGTTGGGTCTCGTAATCGCCACCGCCGGTAGCGGTACCGAGGTCGGGGAGTGGCCCTCGATGCCACCGGCATCGGTGCACTGTTGGGGGTGCCCCTCAACATCGCTGGAGCGGGGCTGATTGCGGCGGGCGGGACCCTGGTTGTCGCTGGTGGAGTGGCCAGCAGTGAGAACCTCGCCACAATGCTGAACGAACGTGACAGGGGCACAGGGGAACGGAGCAGTGATGATCGATCGTCATCGCACGGTGACGACGTCGACGAGATCTCCTCCAATATCGCGGCCCACTCGAACGATCGATTCATGGACCCCGACGGCCTCGACCACTACGTGCGCGACGTCAAACCGGAGGATCTTGCCAAATACGTTGACGACGTCATCAACGGACATAATCCCGGCATCGAAACCAAGTATCTCAAACGCAATGGCAGGATTGCCTACTGGGACCCCGAGAAGGGCGCCGTCGTCATCGAGGACCCCGTAAATGAAGGCGGCAGCGTTTTCACACCCGAAGACGGAAAGGATTACTTTGATTATGAGCTCAGATGAGGAGGCTAATCAAAGTCACTCAGTTCTCATGTTGCCCGGAGACACCTTCGAGACAATTTTCCAGATTACCAAGGAATTGTCGGGGCTTCCGGAGTTCCGTCTCGCACCGACTGGGCTGGACAAGGCGTCGACCAAGCTGATCACGAGATTGGCTCTGGGAGTCCTCCCAGCCGCAGAGGCGGGCTCGGTTGTTCACGTCGTCGTGCGTGAGGCCGCCACGGATAATGACCTCGAACTCAAAAGATCGGGACACACACCGGCTGGGGACGACGTAGCGCTGCTCGTGCTCTCGGCTGAGCAGTTGCGCGGATGGCGGGCAGGCCTACGGGAGGTCGTCGAGTGGCTGGCCGGACAGGAGATCTACTACCGAACGGGGTACTCCGATTCGGAGATCGCCATTGCCGTGGCTGCGATGGGGGACTGACATCCCCTACGCGGGCACGCAGCGCAGGGTGCGGGCGGGCACCTGCAATGACGACCTTGGGACTCACCCAAGGCGTCAAGCCCGGGCGTCTGCAACTACGCCGGCGTTTGTGCCACACCCCTCTGCCCGTCGAATGTTGGTTCGCACGCGGCGGCGTGCGCAGTGGAGCTACGTGCCGCCCGATGATCTGGCGAACCGCGAAGACCGAGTGGGTGACGCTTTAGACCTCGCAGCCGATGGCGGCTCTTCACGATCGAGGGTGTAGATCTGGCTCAGGCCCAGGTCGGCGCGTCCGGCACGAGGTAGAGGTCGAGGCCTTCCAGGATGGAGTTCTCACACAGCCCGCCCCGGTTGGTCTCGACGTGCCTGACGCTACCTTTATGAC
>JBPBQU010000648.1:0-2527 GCA_050955085.1 Janthinobacterium lividum
GACGTGCAGATGTAGTGGCCGAACGGGCCGCGCCCGAACGAGGGTGCGTAATCGACGTAGCAGGACCCCGCCCCGGCCTCGACGATGAGGCTCTGCGCCCATCGGTCGATGTCGCGGAGATTGGTGCCGACCGTGCTGCGGTTTCTCAACGTCTGCAGGATGCCCGCGACCAGAACGCCTACCTCCTTCGCCCGGGGCAGTTCGGTGGGGTTCATGATCTCGATCATGCGGCGCCTTCCTCGAAACCAATAACTATCCCGATCACAGTATCCCGGGACTACAGTCGACGCCATGGTCAGGTTGCCGCTCACTCCCGTTGAGGTCGAGCGCGGGCGGCGTCTCGGAGCCCTCCTGCGCCGCGCCCGGGGGGAGTGCTCACTGCTGGACACCGCACTGCGGGCAGGCATCTCCCCGGAGACCCTGCGCAAGATCGAGGCTGGTCGGGTGGCGACTCCGGCCCTGCAGACGGTGGCGGTCATCGCGGAGGTTCTCGGTCTCTCCCTCGACGTGGTCTGGGCCGAGATCAACCGCTCGGACGGCAGTGCCGAGCTGACGATCCCCGCTACCGGGGTTCGTGCGCGGCTGGCCTCGTAGCGCGCCGCCGGGGAGTCTGTGACAACGTCGCTCAAGGGTTCAACGGAACCTCCCGGCCGTATGGGTCTCACCGGTGCGCAGAAACCCCAGCGGTGCGAAACCCCGGCTCGTCTCGGTGCGTCGCGGTGGATGCGATGAACGGCGGTGCGGGCCGAAGGACGGTGTCGCACCCGGGATTAGACTCCTCCGCGTCGAGGATGTGACGCGGACTGAGCGTGGTGGGGGAATCGATGGCAGAGACGATGAAGGCCTACAGGATCGCCGAGGAGCACGGGCCGGGGGGCTGGGCCGAGGTGGAGGTGCCCCACGCCGGCCCAGGTGAGGTACTGCTCAAGAACGCCGCGGCGGGTCTGTGCCGAACAGATCTGGAACTGATGGACCACGGCGCGGTCTTCTACCCCTGGAGCGGGGCCTACACGATCGGTCACGAGACGGCTGGGCACGTGGTCGAGGTCGGCGACGGTGTCGTAGGGCTCGCCGAAGGCGACGCCGTGCTCGTGCACTCCAACACCTCGTGCGGGCGCTGTCGCAACTGCTTCGCCGGCCGCGACAACTTCTGCCTGCAGCGCCCGCCGATCTACGGCTACGCCGACAACGGTGGCCTGGCCCCGTACATGGTTGCCCGCCAGCGTGATGTCGTGCACCTCGGGTCGTTGGACCCCAAGGTCGCGGCTCCACTGGCTGATGCCGGGGCCACCGCTTACGGATCCTTCCTCGACATCCGCCCCTACCTGGAGGACGACGGCTACGTTGCCGTGATCGGCGTCGGCGGTGTCGGGGGAATGGCGGTGCAGTTGCTCCGCACACTCTCCAGCGTGCACGTCATCGCCGTCGACCTGCCGGACCGCTTGGACATCGCCCGGGCGAACGGTGCCCAGCACGTGGTGGCCTCCTCCCCGTCGGCTCGGGACGAGATCATGGAGATCACCGGTGGGCGCGGTGTCCAGGCGTCGATCGACATCGTCGGCAGCGACGACACCTTGGCGCTCTGCGCCGGGATCACCGCCTCGTTGGGGGCCGTGTCCCTGGTCGGTCTGGCCGGAGGCACGCTCCCCTTCAACTTCATGTCCCTGCAGTGGGGAGTGCGGTTGTTCTCCTCGACCACCTGCTCGCTCGGCAACCTCAGTAAGCTGGTGTCCATCGTCGAGCGTGAACAGCTCACCGTCCAGCACCAGGCCTTCGCCTTCGATGACGTCGAGAAAGGCTACGACGCCCTGCGCGCGGGCAAGGTCGCGGGCCGCGCCGTCATCGACTTCTCCCTCGACGGGTAGTCCGAGCACCACCGCGCCGCTCTGTCGACGAGGGGGACGACGTGCCGCGCCGAGGCAGGCTGCAGGTCACCGCTGGTGGTCTGCAGCCTGTACGTCCACGGTCTCTCCCACCACAACCGGGTCAGCGTCACGAGAAGATGATCCATCCCGGCCGCTCGGTGTGCTGGACACACCGCCGCTCGCGGTTCTCAGCGGCCACGGGTGGCCAGTTCGAGGCCGAAGCCGGTGATCACGGTGGCGGTCACCCGGTCCATCACCCTGCGGGCCGCGGGGCGCTGCAACAGCCTGCGCAGCCGTCGAGCGGTCAGCACCAGGACGCTCGACCAGGCGATACCCAAGGCGATGTGCATGCACGCGAGCAGGATCCCGAACGTGAGCGGCGAGGTTCCGGTGGGGATGAACTGCGGCAGTGAACTGAACGTGTCCCGCTCCGGCTACTACGCCTGGCGTGGGTGCGGACCCAGCGCCCGATCGATCACCGATCCCACCCTGTGCGAGCACATCAGCGCAATCTGGCACCGCCTGAAGGGCAACCCGGGCCGACGCCGAGCTGCGCTCGATGGGCATCGATGTCGGCCTCAAACGCGTCCACCGACTCATGTGTGGCCTCAAACTCACCTGGCGCCACCCGAAAGCGTGGAAGCGCACCACCATCGGCACTG
>JBPBQU010000649.1:0-2509 GCA_050955085.1 Janthinobacterium lividum
GTTACGACCACTGTCTCGTGCTCGACGGCGGTGACGGGGTGTTGCGCCGGGTCGCGACGCTGGACGCCGCCCGCAGTGGACGTCGCCTCGAGGTGCACACCGACCGGCCCGGTCTGCAGCTCTACTCGGGGAACTTCCTCGACGGGGCCTGGCGAACCGTCGAGGGCCGCCCGGTCCGGCAGGGGGACGCCGTCTGCCTGGAGACGCAGGCCCTGCCCGATGCCGTCAACCAGCCCGCGCTCGACGGCGGGGAGTTCGGGGAGATCGTGCTCCAGCCCGGCCTCGTGCAGGCCACCACCACGGTGCTCACCTTCTCCGCCTCCCGGGCCTGAACACCCGCCGTCAGCGGGCGAGGGTCCACCCTGGTCTTCCATGCCGCCGCGACCTGCGCACCGAGGGGAGGCGCACCCGGGACGGGGCGGCGGGTCCGACGGTGGAGAAGGGATCTGCGGCGGGGGACATGCGAGGCTGCCCGTGGACCATCCCACTGCCGGCCTCCGACGCGGCGGACCCTGCCCAGCCGCCTTCCAGGAGCTCCCATGAACGAGATCCCCACCGCCTCCGAGACGACGATCGGAGGGGGGAACATCGAGCTGAACGGCATCGAATCCGTCGACGAGTCCGAGCGGCACGGCAGGCCACGCGACCTCTTCTGGCCATGGTTCGCGGCGAACGTCTCCGTCCTCGGGGTCAGTTACGGCTCGTTCGTCCTCGGGTTCGGCATCTCGTTCTGGCAGTCGACCGCGGTCGTCATCGCCGGCATCTTGCTGTCCTACCTGATCTGCGGCCTGGTCGCGATCGCCGGCAAGCGGGGTTCCGCCCCCACCATGACGCTGTCGCGAGCAGCCTTCGGGATCAACGGGAACCGGTTGCCGTCACTCGTTTCGTGGTTGCTGACCCTGGGCTGGGAGACGTCGCTCGCCGCCCTGGCGGTCCTCGCGACCGCGACGGTCCTCGACCGCCTCGGAGCCGGGGGCGGAACAGCGACGAAGCTCGTCGCCCTCGTCGTCGTGGTCGGATTGGTCGTCGTCGGGGGGATCCTGGGGTTCCGGGTCATCATGAAGATGCAACGGTGGATCACCGTCGTCACAGCGGTCCTGACCGTGCTCTACATCGTCTTCGCGGCCGACAGCATCGACCTGGACGCCGTGAGGTCGCTGCCCAGCGGAAACGCGGCCTCGGTGCTGGGCGCCTTCATCCTGGTGATGACGGGGTTCGGACTCGGTTGGGCCAATGCGGCCGCCGACTACTCCCGCTACCTGCCGCGCAGCGCGTCCAGCGCCGGTGTCGTCGGTTGGACGACGTTGGGTTCCTCCCTCGGTCCGGTCGTCCTGCTGATCTTCGGGGTGCTCGTCGCGGGGTCCTCGGAGGGGCTCAACGGGGCGATCGCGGGGGACCCGGTGGGTGCGCTGACCGCGATCTTGCCGACGTGGTTCCTCGTGCCCTTCATCGTCGTCGCCGTGCTCGGCCTCGTCGGCGGCGCGATCATGGACATCTACTCCTCGGGGCTCGCCCTGCTCAACGTCGGCGTGCGCGTCCCGCGGCCGGTGGCCGTCCTCGTCGACGGCGTCCTCATGACCGCGGGTGCGATCTACATCGCCTTCTTCTCCCGCGATTTCCTGGGCCCCTTCCAGGGGTTTCTCATCACCCTGGGGGTGCCGATCGCGGCCTGGGCAGGCATCTTCCTGGCCGACCTCGCCTCGCGTCACGGCGACTACGCCGAGGCCGAGCTGCTGGACCCGCGCGGTCGTTACGGCTCGGTGCGCTGGTCGGCGGTGGTGACGATGCTGGTCGCGACGTTCGTCGGCTGGGGTCTGGTGACGAACGGCGGTGCGAGTTGGCTCGGCTGGCAGGGCTACCTGCTGGGGCCGATCGGCGGACGTGACGGCGCCTGGGCCTATGCGAACCTGGGCGTCCTGGTGGCCTTCGTCCTCGGCCTCGTGGTCGTGGCGGTCGCGGGCCGCAGCGCCGTCCGGGCCCAGGAGATCCGCTAGGGGTCCGACACCGCTGCCTCTGGGACCGGGGACTCCTTCAGACGACACCTCGGTGCCGACTCAGCTCCGTCGGGCATCGCTCGAAGAGCGACCTCACCCCAGGGGCTGCCCGCAGGATCAAGCCCGCTGGACGGTCACCGTCGGCGGGGTACGCAAGGTCTGGGCGATGACGCAGTAGCGCTCGGCGAGGGTGATCATCTTGGCTTCGGTCGCCTCGTCCGCGTCGGAGGTGAACGCGAAGGTGATGGTCACGTCGGTGATCCCCACGGGGACCTCGCGCGAGACACCCAGCGTGCCGCGGGCGTCCCAGTGCGCCTCGGCCGTCACCGATGCGTTGCGCAGTTCCACGCCCATGGCCGTGGCGACGCTGCGCAAGGTGACCCCCGCGCACGCGGCAACCGCCTCGCAGAGCATGTCGGCCGAGCACGCCTCGGTGCCGTCACCGCCCGCGGCGGGGTGCAGACCCGCCCGTGTCGTGCCCGCGAAACCGTCGACCGAGACCCCGATGGACTGCC
>JBPBQU010000650.1:0-2482 GCA_050955085.1 Janthinobacterium lividum
AACCCCGGAGCACTGATCGATCGGGTGACGGGGCTGGCGATCGGCCCGTCGACGTCGAGGAGGAGACCGAAGGGCGGGATGTCGAGGCTCACCCGCTCATCCTCGCAGTAGGCATAGCACCAACCAGGTGGTTGTCGATCGCGTCCAGTCGTCGAAGGCTGCCTCATCGTTGAGCTGCGCGGCATGAGCAAGGTGTAGGTCATGAGCTGACGTCGTCCGACCCGATCATCAACGACCGCGCCGACGGCCCCGGCGAGACCCACGACGGCACCCACCAGGCGCACCCGATCCACCCGCAGGAGCGCGACGATCAGTGCGGGTCGCGGGCCTTCACGGCCCAACCGGGCGTGCAGCGGGGCAGCCGCCACCGCGGTCGTCACTCCCGCGAGCACCGTGCCCACCGCCGCGATCACCAGGGCCGGCGAGAAGGCCGCGCTCATGAGCACCCACGCCCAGACGCCGACGAGGGCCAGGTAGAGCGGTGCCACCAAGACCACGATGCGGCGGGAGTGCCGAGCATGCGCCACCACCCAGCGAGATGGCCCGACATCAACCAGCCCGACATCGACCAGCGCGGCATCGGCCAGCGCGGGGTAGACCACCACGGTCACGACCAACTGAAAACCGGCGTGCAGGGCACAGACGGCAAACAACGCCGTGCGGGCCGTCACGGGCCGGGCTCCTCGGGTCGAGGTGTCATGCGCTCAGTGTCCTTCGCCCGCACGTCGACCGGCCAGAACCTCACGGCGACCACTGTCGTCGACGATGCAAAGGAGAGCTCAGGAACGCGGTCTTGACCCGCATCAGCTAATGCTGTTAGCTTGTAGCTAACGCAATTAGCTTCAAGTGGAGGATGTCATGACCGAATATCTGAGCACCGGTGACGGAACCATCGCCTACGACCTGAGCGGTGAGGGGCCCCTCGTCGTCCTCGCCCACGGCATGGGTGACAGCCGACACTCCTACCGGTTCCTCACCCCGGCCCTCGTCGCTGCCGGCTACCGGGTGGCCAACGTCGACCTCCGGGGTTGCGGGGAGTCCAGCCTCGGCTGGGCCGGGTACACCCGCACCGATATCGCAGGCGACCTCATCGCCGTCGTCCGCCACCTCGGCGGGCCGGCTGTGATCGTGGGCCAGTCCATCAGCGGCGGCGCGGCCACCATCGCTGCCGCCGCGGCTCCAGATCTCATCACCGGGATCATCGAAGTCGCGCCCTTCACCCGGAAGCAGTCGATCGACCTCGCCGGGTTGCTCCGGGTGCAGCGCTACCGCCGTGGCCTCACCCTGCTGGCGCGGGCCGGCATCCTGGGCAACGTGGCGGCCTGGAAGAAATACCTCGACCTGGCGATGCCGACCAAACCCGCCGACTGGGACAGCGAACTGGCCCGCATCGAGGCGACGCTGAGTGCGCCCGGCCGGATGGCCGTTCTGCAGGCCATGGGGAAGTCCGCCCCGGGTGACGCCGGTGCACAACTGGGCAACGTCCGTTGCCCCGTGCTCATCGTCGAGGGCGGCGCCGACCCGGACTGGGCCGACCCCCGCGCCGAGGGCGAGCGCATCGTCGCCGACCTTCCCGTCGGGCTCGGCGAGCTGGCCGTCATCGAGAATGCCGGCCATTACCCGCACACCCAGACGCCCGACGAACTGCTCGCGCTGGCCCTGCCCTTCCTCGCCCGGACGCTGGCCCGTGCCTAGGGCCGGACTCGCACCGGCGAACGTCACCGAAGCGGGTGCGGCACTGGCCGACGAGGTCGGCTTCCCCCAGCTCAACATGGGTCTGCTCGCCGACCGCTTGGGAGTCAAGACACCTTCGCTGTACAAGCACGTCGACGGCCTCGCCGACCTCGGTCACCGGATCGCCGTCCTGGCCCTGACCGAATTCGGGGATGCCGTCCGCGATGCGACACAGGGCCGGGCGGGCCGCGACGCGCTCACCGCAGCCGCACACGCGATCCGGTCGTACGTGCGCAGCCACCCCGGCCGGTACGCGGCGACGGTCGGTACCCGTCCGGATGGGCCCGAGGACCCACTCATCGCAGCGAGCAACCGGGTGCTCGAATCCCTCGCCGCCGTGGTGCGTGGGTACCGGATGGGCCCCGACCAGGAGATCCACGCGCTGCGGATGCTGCGCAGCGCACTGCACGGGTTCGCGACGCTGGAGGTGGCCGACGGGTTCCAGCTGGGGACCGACGTCGACGACAGCTTCGAGTGGATGATCGATCTTCTCGACCAGGGTTTACGGGCCACCGCCGCACACCCGCTCCCCGTGCGGTGACGGGTGTGCGCGACGCCGGATCGGCCTGTCCGGCTGATCGGTGGGTTCAACCCGGTGAGGGCGTGCCCATGGATGGACGGGCTCGGCTGTGTGCGCCCGGGCACGTCCACCGACCTCGGCTGGTTCCCCGGAACCCGGTGCGATAGGACGGCACGGTGCTCGCCGACGATCCCAGCCATGCCCTGCTGCTCGGCCGGATGGCCCAGG
>JBPBQU010000651.1:0-2479 GCA_050955085.1 Janthinobacterium lividum
CGCCGCCTGATCTGCGTGCTCGACCCCCTCGGCGACGACGGACAGCGCCAGGGCCTGCCCCATCTTCACCATTCCCTCGACCAGGGCGCGCGCCGTCGGTTCGGTGGCGATGTCCCGCACGAAACTCCGGTCGATCTTGAACGAGGAGAACGGCCGATGGCGCAGGTAGCCCAGCGAGGAGAACCCGGTGCCGAAGTCGTCGATGGTCAGGTGGGCGCCCGTCTCGGCGAGGTCGTTCAGGTTGCCCGCGGTGTCGTCGTCGATCATGACGCTCTCGGTCATCTCCAGGTGCAGGCGACACCCGTTGGCGCGTGTCAGGTGCACCGCGGCAGCGACCCGCTGGGTGAAGTCGGGGTGGCGCAGTTGCACGGGCGAGACGTTGACCATGAGGTCCAGGCGTCGACCCGCAAGGCGCTGCAGGGTGGCGGCGTCGCGCGCCACCGTCCGCAGCACGGAGTCCCCGATGCTAATGACCGTCCCCGAGCGCTCCGCCAGGCTGATGAACTTGTCGGGTTCGACGAGAGGCTCGTCAGGTCCGCCGCGCCCACGTCGCCAACGCACGAGCGCTTCGAGGCCGATGACCTCCTGGCTCTCCAGACTGACGATCGGCTGGTAATGCACGACGAACGCCTCGGCCGAGGCCTGCTGGAGGTCCTCGATGACCTGCAGGCGCGCCACCTCGTCCTCCAGCAGGGCGGGGCGGAACTCGACCCAACGGTTCTTGCCCGTGGCCTTCGCCCGGTACATGGCGGTGTCTGCGTTGCGCAACAGGATGCCGACGTCGTCACCCGGGCGGGCACGGGCGAGGCCGATGCTGCCCTGCACGCGCAGCACATGCCCGCGCATCCGGACCTCGACCCGCAGCGCGGCCAGCACCCGGTGGCAGAGCCCCTCGATGTCGACGCACTCGGGCAGCAGCACGGCGAACTCGTCGCCGCCCAGGCGGGCGACGGTGCTCCCCCCGCGCAGGGTGTCGCGCAACCGGGAACCCACCAGGCGCAGCAGTTCGTCACCCGCGTCGTGGCCGAAGCGGTCGTTGACCCCCTTGAACCCGTCGAGGTCGAGGTAGAGGACGACGAGCCGGTCCAGACGCCCGGCGTCACGGGCGCGCTCCAGCTCGACGGCGAGGCGTTCCGCAAACTGCAGGCGGTTGGGCAGGCCCGTGACGACGTCACGGCGGGCCAGACCGTGCATCTCCTCGCTCGCCCCGACCCGGAAGAAGGCGGCCTCACCGACGGAGGCGAGGGCCTCCAGCGCCTTCTCGTCGGCAGCCCGGTTCTGCGGAGCACGTGCCCGCGGGGCGGTCAGGTAGAGGACGACACCGTCACCGGCGACGACGGGCACCCCGATCTCGTCCTCGGCCGGGCCGATGGAACGGACCATGGCCTCCGGGGTGCCGACGACCATCCGGGCGTGCTGCTGCAACGCACGGGCCAGGTCGGCACGCCGTCCCTGGGTGTGCAGGGCGGTGGCCGCCTCGAAGAGCGCCTCGGTGCGGCGGGCGACGTCGCGGGTCATACGCATCGCGCGGGTGGCGATCATCGTGACGACCATGGGGATGACGAGCAGCAGGGCCGGCCACCCGGGCAGCCTCGCCTCCACCAGGCCGCCGAGGTAACCGAGTCCGCCGACGGCGATCGAGGTCCCGGCCGCGAGCCAGACGCCGGAATGCAGGATCTCTCTCCACAGGCTGGTGCGCTCCTGGACCGCGACCGAGACGGCCGAGAGGAGGAAGTCGACGACGAAGACCGCGATCACGGCCACGGCGACGGCGAGGAGCTGGTGCAACGAGGCGACGGGTTCGATGGCCCGGGTGGCGGCCCCGGTTCCGTGCCAGGCCCCCAACGCGTAGAGCACGATGAGCGCGGTGGGCATGAAGAGCACGCCGATGCTCGCGTTGTAGACGCGACTCACCCAGCTCTTGCGCTGCAGCAGGTTCGTCGGGACGACGGAGATGACCCAGGCCAGCGCAGCGGTGCTCGGCCGTGCGTAGCACAGCAGGAAGATCAGCACCCCGACGTCGAACTGGACCTCGATGCCCGCGTGTCGGGTGCTGACCTGGAACGGGAACCGGGTCAGCAGCTGCATCAGCGGGAACCCGATGGCCACGCACCACCCGAGCTGCTGCAGGGATTCCCGGTCGAGGTGCATGGCGAACTGGGTGAAGGTGAGGACCCCGAAGACCAGCGCGGCGGCGGTCACGAGGCCGTCGTAGACCACACTGGCGAGCGGTCTCCGCTCCTTGATGCCTGCGCTCATCGTCACCTCCTCGTCACCGCCGTGAGCGAGCACATCCTTACACTCCGAGACCGACTGGTCACACTGCATCGCGAGTCGTCCTCGGCGAGGCGCCCGATCGGAGTAGTCCCACAGCCCTCACCAGGATCTTTCACTCGCCGTCATTACAGCTCACGCAAACGCGGTTCAGTGCACCACCACCCGGCGGTGGCTTCGTCCGAGCACCCGGAAAACCGCGCAT
>JBPBQU010000652.1:0-2472 GCA_050955085.1 Janthinobacterium lividum
GGCGGCGAGCGGCTCGTGGGTCACCGAGTCATCGTGTCATCTCGCCGCGGGTCAAGATGCCGTCACCCGCGGTCACCGTTAGGCAGTCACCCGTGACGCGGACCACGAACCGGCACCCAGCACCGTCATTCTCCTGCACTTCGTGGGGTTCGATCGGGTCGTAGCCGGTTCGGAACCCAGAGCGGCACGCTCTCCCGGTAGGCCGTGTAGTCGGCGCCGAAACGAACCTGGAGGAATCGTTCCTCCGAGGGTCGGATGATCAGGTGCCACAGCAACGCTCCCGCCGGCGGCACCAGGTAATACAGGGGTGATCCGATGAGGAGCGCGACACCGAGGGACTGGGTGACCCCACTCACCGCCATCGGGTTGCGAACCCACCGGTAGGGCCCGGTGACGACCAGGCGGGCAGCGGCATCGAAGGGCACAGGCGTCCCTTCACCGCCGGCCATGGCGAACGCGCACCGCAGGCCGAAGACGCTGGCTACGACGATCAGTGCCACCCCCACGGACGGCCCCGCCGGAACCATCCACCGCTCGATGTCCAGCAGCAGCTCCACCCCATGCAACACGAAGGGCATCGCGACGAGGGCCAGGAACCAGACCGTGAGCATCCACGCCAACGTCTTCGACAGGTGACGTCGGTGCGAGGCCGGGCGGGCCACCCGGTAGAGCTTCATCCGGCCCGCCGGTAGAGCGCCCGCAGCGACACCGCACTCGCGGCGGTGGCGCACGTCATGGCGATCGCACCCACCACCCCGGCGTCGGCCACGGCAACGTGCCAGTACGTCATCACCGTGCTGTACCCGACCGCCCCCACCGTGACACCGGCCACCGGCGCGGACGCCCGGTGGCCCGCCATCGTCAGCCGTGCAGCGAGCAGGGAAGCCACCCCCGCTGGAGCGTCCCTGACCTTGTTCTACCGGTCAGGCTCAGACCGGAGACTGGCCCCCGATCACCCACATATCAAGCATGACCGCGGGCTCTCACCGGAGAACTTCCACCTGGCAGGTGATGCCCGGCGCACGGGACAGTCGAGCGTCGGCGGTGACCAGGACGACACCCAGCACCTCGGCTAACGCGACGTACGCGGCGTCGTAGCTGGTGACCGTGTGGTGCAGTTCCCAACAACGACGTAGTAGGGGCCGGTGAGCGGCCCGGCGTAGAGGTAGGTCAATGAGATCGTTCAACGCCAAGTCAGCGCGGCGCCCAGGCAAACGACCGCCGATCGCTGCGCGGCGCAGGACTGAGGCCACTTCGAGGTCGATGACGTCGGGGGCCGTGAGGACTTCGCTGCGCAGCCGGTTACGGGCGCGGTCCCCGTCGGGTCCGTCATCGGCCAGAGCTGGGGCGAGGACGCTGGCGTCAACGACGATCACGATCGTCGTGCACCGCCTTCACCGCGTCGCGAAAGGACAGGCTGCCGCCGGTTCGTCCGCCAGCTCGTTCGAGCACCTCCTCGAAAGTGGGCGTGTTGGCCTCCTCGACGAGCTTGGTGAGGAGGTACTCCTGCAGGGACTGGTGGGCCAGGGCGGCGCGGCGGCGGAGGACGGTGTGCGTCTCGTCGGGGACGTCCTTGATCTGAACGCTTGGCATAGCGCCATTCTGGCGCGACCAGCGCCAATACGCAATCGCTCGGCCATCGACTACTTGTTCATTGGACCCCGCGGCGAGCAGTGCACCCGGCAGGGTCGGGGCTTGGGCGGCGATGACGTCGAGGGCTTCGTGGACGTAGCGGTAGCAGCTGGAGAGGCCGAAACCGTTGTGGCGGGCCAGGTTCGCCATGCGTGTCGCCTCAAGCAGGAACCGGCAGACGAGGACGGCGTGGGCGAAGACGCCAGGACTCGGCGCCCGGTGCGGGTGCCCCGGTGCAGGCGGTGAGCGAGCAAAAGGGTGGCGATGAATTGGACGGTGCCCCGGGAGGTGGGCAGGACGGCGGTGTAGGTGACACGCTCGGACACGGTGGAACTCCGGTGGCTCGAGCAGCTGTGAGAAGCCCTCCATCTACCGGAGTTCCATCGCTGCCCGTCGTACCTGGTGATCTTCGGCGTGTCGCGACACCGTCTTCGTCACTCGCTGTCATCGTCAAGCGGCTAGTGAAAAAATCTCAATTGAATCGGAGCTCGAGTCAACTGGGGTAACTTCGGGCTCCCAGGAAGAATGGTCTCTCGTGCTTTCGACGTCGGACACGAGCAAGCACCCATGCTCGATTGGTACGGTGACGGTCCGGATCAGTTCACTCATCAGCCCTCTACTCCCCCATTGATGGCAGACTCGACACCACCCCGGCTACGTGCGCAATGTGGATGGTGAGAATGTCCCCCTGGTCGTCCTGATGTGAACTCCGCCCCTGACATTCAGCCTGGATCCACCGCTGTTCGTTACCGACCGCTGGGTGACGTGAGGCGGCAGGTGCCCGCTGACCTGCAACGATGGGACTTGTCTAGGGAACCGCGTTGTCTGTTAGGGAGGGCA
>JBPBQU010000653.1:0-2433 GCA_050955085.1 Janthinobacterium lividum
ACGACGGTCGTCGACCTCTCCGAGGGCTATCCCGAGGTCGTGCGCGTGGGCGCGGGAGATCCGTCGCGTTTCCAGTGACGTCACGCACGTAGTGCTTACAGCGACAGTCGTACGAGGTGCAGTTCGACGCGCTGGACTCCACCCGGCAGCCCGTCACGCGCCGCGGGCCAGCGGGAAGACCGTCCCCGCGACGACGGCGCCGACCAGCCCGCCCACCACGACCTGGGCTTTCGTGTGTTCGCCCAACCGCACCCGCGACCACGCCGTCACCACGACGAGCGGGGCGCAGACGACGATGGTCGAGGGTCCGGAGACGATGGCGACGACGACCGCCGAACCGGCGGCGACCCCCGCGTGGATCGACATCTTCCACATCGTCGTGGCCGCCAGGCAGCTGCCGAGTCCCGCGGCACTGGCCAGGACGAGGGCGAGCAGGTCGACGGGGGCACCCCGAGCCCGCAGCACGAACCAGCCGACGACGGAGCACGCGAGCCCCAACCCGAGGGGGAGGATCCGCTGGGCGCGCACCCGTAGGTGGTGATCACTCCACCGACGAGCCCGCACCCCCGCCAGGACGACACCGTAGGGCGCACCCACGCAGCAGACGACGGCGAGCGCACCCCAGCCGAGCCCACGCCAGGGTGTGTCGGTGGCGCGGAGCGCGACGAGGAAGAAGGTCAGGGCGGCGAGGTTGGCGGGTGCGAGGACCTCGGTCACCACCCGCGCCACCCGTCCGCCCACCGCACCATCCTGCGGGTCCCACCCGGTGGGCCGGGGGGCGGGCCGGGGGCGGGCCGGCGGGCGAGGGTTCGATCGCCACCACGACGGGTAGGTGAAGGGACGACACCCGTTCCAGGATCCGTCCCGGAGCCCGACTCGCAGGAGTGACGACCCCCGTGCCCCAACCCGCGCAGCAGCAGACCCCACCCGGCACGACGGCGGCCATGGATCCGCGTCCCGACCACGGGGAGACCAGTTACCAGGGCCACGCGAAACTCGAGGGCAAGGTGGCGATAGTCACCGGTGCCGATTCCGGGATCGGTCGCGCCGTGGCCATCGCCTACGCGCGCGAGGGTGCGGACGTGGTCATCAGCTACCTCTCCGAGGACGAGGACGCGCAGGAGACCGCGGACTGGGTCACGAAGGCCGGCCGCCGCGCCGTGCTCGTGGCGGGCGATGTGTCGGTCGCGGCGCACTGCCGCTCGATCGTGGCCACGGCCGTCGAGGAGTTCGGCAGAGTCGACATCCTGGTCAACAACGCGGCGTTCCAGATGAGCCACGAGACGCTCGAGGAGATCCCCGACGAGGAGTGGGAGCACACGATCGCCACCAACCTCAGTGCGTTCTTCTACCTGACCAAGGCCGTGCTGCCGCACATGGGTCCGGGGTCCGCCATCATCGGCAGCAGTTCCGTGAACTCGGACATGCCGAAACCGACATTGGTGCCGTACGCGGTCACCAAGGCCGGCATCGCGAACATGTGCGCGTCGATGGCTCAGTTGCTGGGGCCGAAGGGGATCCGGGTGAACAGCGTTGCGCCGGGCCCGGTGTGGACCCCGCTGATCCCGTCGACGATGCCCGTCGAGGAGGTCGCGAGTTTCGGTGACGACACCCCGCTGGGCCGGGTCGGTCAGCCGGCGGAACTCGCCCCCGTGTACGTGTTGCTCGCCGGTGACGACGGCAGCTACATCTCCGGGGCACGCGTTGCCGTGACGGGCGGGAACCCCATCCTCTGAGGCGAGCGGTGCCGCTCAGATCTCGCGCAGCCGCGGGACGACCTCGGAGCCCACCCGGGCGACCCAGCCCGGCAGGTCCGCCACCTTCGACCCCACCCAGACCTTGGTGATCCCGAGCTGGGCGTAGTTGCTCATCTGCGCGAGGAACGCCTCGACGTCGACGAGCGGGTCGTCCCCCGAGATGATCGTCTTCTCCACCTCGGCGGGGTCGCGGCCGAGGTCGGCACAATGCCGCGCGAGCACGTCGATCTTGTGGGCGAGCACCTCGGGTCCGGCGTCGAAGAGGTTGCAGGCCTGCGCGTACTGCGCCACCAGCCGCAGGGTCTTCTTCTCCCCCATGCCACCGATGAGCACGGGTGGTCCACCGGCCTGCAACGGCTGCGGAACGCACAGGGTCTCGGCGAGCTGGTAGTGCTCACCCGTGAACGGCCCGTTCTCGGGGCTCCACATCTGCCGGCAGATCCGCAGCGCCTCCTCGAGGCGCTCGAAGCGTTCGGCGACGGGCGGGAAGGGGACGCCGAGACCGTGGTGCTCGCGGTCGTACCAGGCCGCACCGAGGCCGAGCAGCGCGCGGCCCCCCGAGAGGACGTCGAGGGTCGCGAGGGTCTTCGCGAGCAGACCGGGGTGGCGGTACGTCACACCGGTGACGAGCAGACCCAGCTGCAGACCTTCGGTCTGCCCCGCCAGGAACCCGAGC
>JBPBQU010000654.1:0-2410 GCA_050955085.1 Janthinobacterium lividum
TCGGAGAGGACCTGGATGGCGATCGCCACCCGGGGCGGGGAGAGCCGCTCCCCCGACTGCTCGGCCAGGTAAAGCACGTCGACGGCCTGCGCCGCGTAGGTGGCCACATGGGCCGAGCGGATGTCGATGTCCTCCCCCGCGAGTGCCCGTCCGAGAGCGTGCAGCAACCCCGGCCGGTCGGCGGCGCGGACCTCGAGCACGGTGGCCCGCTCCGAGGCGCCGGGCAGGATGACCACGCGCGGGTGGGCGATGAGCGAGCGAATACCCCCGCCGGGCCGCGGGGTCTGGGAGTCGCGGGCTGCGAGCCGGTCGAGCAGGGCGACGTCCCCGGCGACGATGCGCTCCAGGCTGGAGCGCAGCAGGTCCGGGGACGGCGGGTCGTCCGTGGGTGATTCGACCCACCAGGAATCCAGCGCCACCCCGTCCAGGGTCCGCACCAGAGCTGAGCGCACCAGGAAGCGGTGGCCGGCGAGAAGACCTGCGAGGTCGGCGAAAAGCCCCGTGCGGTCGGGGGTCACGACGGTGACCACGAAGAACCCGTCGACCTCTCGGACGGCGACGCGGGTCTGGGCGTCGGCGAGAACCGATGCGGCGAGCGCCTGCTCCTCGGCATCGAAGGGAGCCGGACCGGGCACCTCCTCACCGGACAGGCTCGCCGTCGCCCGCGACATCAGGTCGTCGACGAGGCGCGCCCGCCACGGGGACCAGGCTGCGGGGCCCGCCGCCCGTGCGTCCGCCTCGGTGAGGCAGCGCAGCAGGTGGAGGACGTCGGCGCGGCCGTCGACAGCCTCGACGAGCGCCTCGACGGTCTGCGGGTCGTCGGGGTCACGACGGGTGGCGAGCTCGACGAGCGTGAGGTGTTCCGCCACGAGGCGTTCCACGGTCTCGACATCGTCCGGGTCCATGCCCGTGCGTTCGCACACCGCGCGGGCCAGCGGCGCTCCCGTGCGCGAGTGATCGTGGGCGCCGGGCAGTTTGCCGATGTCGTGCAGCAGTGCGGCCATGAGCAGCAGGTCCGGGCGGGGGACATCGCGCAGGAAGGGATGCGCGTTGACGGCGGTCTCGATGAGGTGACGGTCCACGGTCCATCGGTGCACGGCGTTGCGCTGTGGCCGGTTGCGGATCGGGGTCCACTCGGGGATCCACTGCTGCACCAGACCGACCAGATCGAGCGACTCCCAGACCTGCACCTGCGCGGGACCGGCGGCGAGAACCTCCAGCAGCGCTTCACGCGCCGAGGCCGGCCACGGGTCCGGTAGCGGCGGGCAGGCCGAGACCAGGTGCTCCAGGGTGACCGGGGACAGCGGCAACCCTGCGCGGACCGCGGTCGCCGCCGCCCGTAACGGCAGCACGGGATCGTCGGCGGGGACGACACCGGCGCCGAGGACGACCTCACCGTCGTGTTCGACGAGGCCGTGGCCGAGTGAGCGCAGCCGCGGCCGGCGACCGGCGGCCCGGAAGCGGCGGGTGGGCAAGGACTGCTTGGCGCGCCGGGTCGTGACGTCGACCGCGGCGGAGATCGTGCGGGCGGCCTGGGCGACCGCGGCCAGCAACAGGTCGGCGTCGGCGTAACCGCACACGACGGCCGTGGCGTCCTGCTCGGGGAGGATCAGCCGGTCACCGGGACGACCGGAGGAGGTCTGCAACCCGTCGCGGACGTCGAGGAGCACCGTGTGGGCCTCGTCCACCGCGCCGTGCGGGCGGTCGGTGAGCCAGCTCGCGGCCAACGCGCGCAACGTGATCGCGTCGCGCAACCCGCCGCGGGCCTCCTTGAGGTCGGGTTCGAGCAGGTAGGCGAGCTCACCGAAGCGCGCGGCGCGTTCGGAGAGCGCCTCGAGGATCTGGGGCAGGCGACGGCGCGCACCGGCGCGCCAGTCGTCGAGCAGATGTCCGCGGGTGCGGGCGACGAGTCCACCGTCGCCGGCGATGACCCGCAGGTCGAGCATCCCGGTGGCCGCGGCGAGGTCGGAGGCCGCGACCTCGCGGCACTCCTTGGCCGTGCGCACGGAGTGGTCCAGGCGTAACCCTTGATCCCACAGCGGATACCAGATGCGGTCGGCCAGGGCGGCGATGTCCTCGCGGCCCAACCGTCGACCGTCGTGCAACAGCACGAGATCCACGTCGCTGGCGGGCCCGCAGTCACCGCGGGCCAGGGATCCGACGCAGGCCAGAGCCACCCCGGTAGGAGAGGTCACGCCCGCGGACTCGGCGGACAGGTCAGGAAGGGGCGCCAGGGCGTCGGAGAACACGTCGCGCAACCGGGACTCCACGAGCTCGACGAGCTCTGCGCGACGGTGCGGGCCGGGGCGTCCGGCCCGCACCGCCAGTGCGAGTCTCTCGGTGCGCAGGTCAGCGCTCAGCGTCGACCTGGCCGAGGAGGGTGTTCATGAGTGTCCGTTCGTCGATCCCG
>JBPBQU010000655.1:0-2407 GCA_050955085.1 Janthinobacterium lividum
GTCTGCTCGGTCTCGTCGGTCATGGCGCGAGGCTATAGCGCCGCCCTCGACGTCGAGCGGGACGCGACCGGTGGACGTCGAGCGGGACGCGACCGGTGGACGTCGAGCGGGACGCGACCGGTGGACGTCGAGCGGGACGCGACCGGTGGACGTCGAGCGGGACGCGACCAAAGGTTCAGGAGTCGCTGGACGTGAATGCCATCGTCCGTACTCGTGGTGGTCGTCACGTCGGCCAGTACGGATTCGTAGTTTCGGAGTTCTCTGCTGAAGACCTCGGCCAAGGTTCCTTCTCCTTGGAGATGTCCCAGGAGGCAAAGCCGTCGCAGTAGGCGCGCATTCCGACATCGGCCGGTTGGGTGGGTTCGACGTTCCGCTCCATCGCGGCGCACCGTCCTCCCCGCAGTGCGGGCGGGCGGTGCGTGCGGGTCATGCGGTGGCGAGTGCGACGCACAGAGCGATGAGGGCGAGCATCTGCAACGCAACGCGTGCGTCGATGACGGAGTCCCAGCGGGCCTGGAGTCGACGGACATCGCTCGGGACCTGGTCGGCGAGGGCGGCTGCGGTCAGTGTCGTGTTCACGGGTTTGCTGACCCGGGCGTAGGTGATGAGGAAGGCGAGCAGGGCGAGGGTGGCCAATCCTGCGGCGATAGCGCTGACCCAGCGCTCGCCCGCAGCCGCCGATCCGGTTGTCACCCCGGCGGTGATCAGGCCGAGAGCGCCGATGGCGGAGAAGCGGCGGTCGGCGATGCGGTGGATGTGGCCGAGCAATTGGGTGAGGGTGCGGTCGTCGACTGCGGTGATGGCCGGGCGCAGGACGATCGCGCCGAAGACGTCGGTGCCGTAGACGACGGCGTTGGCGGCGATGGCGAGGACGGCGAGGGCACTGGTGAGCGTGTTCATGACGGACTCTCCTGCTGGGTTTGTTGCTGGGTGAGTAGGCGGTGGGTGAGGTCGAAGCGGGCCTGCTCCCGCCCCGGGGTCAGGCGTCCGCCGGCCTGCAGGGTGGCCAGACCGTGCAGCAGGGACCAGGCGACCTCCGCACGCGTGCCGTCGTCACCGACGGTGTCGGGTGTATCGGGGAAGGCCGTCCGGATGCCGGCGAACGCGGCCTGCAGGGGTTGCGGGATGTCCTCGACCGCGAAGGTCAACCCCGAGGGCAGCAAGAACATCGCCTCGTACACATGCGGGTGGGTGGCGGCGAAGTCGAGGTAGGCCGCCATCCTCGCCAAGGGTGCGGGGTCTGCCGCCTCCAGGGCTGCGGCGAGGTCGCTGAAGCCGCCCAGGGCCACCGCGTCGATGATCGCCTGCCGGCTGGCGAAAGCGGTGTAGAGGACCGGCTGGGTGACGCCGAGGGTGGCGCAGAGGCGACGCATGGTCAATGTCGCCCAGCCCTCGGACTCCGCGATCTCGCGGGCGGCGGTGAGGACCCGATCGCGTCGGGAGGTCAGGTCGGGGGTGGGACGGGGAGACATGACAGGAAGACTAGCACCGTTATATAACGTTGGTAATCATTGACCGTAGCTGGTCGTCACCCCTCGAAAGGACTCCTCATGCACTCTCTCCCGTTGTTCATCGCACTCCTCGCCTGTGCCGCCATCGTCGTGATCGGCGCTCGCTTCCTGCTGACCCCGCGGCGGGCCACGGCTGACTTCGGGGTGGGTGCCGAGGACGTGCGCGCACTTTCCGCGATCAAGGGGGTGCGCGACATCACCTCCGGGGTGGTGCTGCTGGTGGTGTGGGCGGTCGCTGGTCCGGGGGTACTCGGCTGGGCGCTGGTGGCCGCGGCTGTGACCCCGACCGCAGACGCCGTCATCGTGCTCACGCGCGGCGGGAAACGTGCGACCGCGCTGGGGGTGCACGGACTGACGGCGGTGGTGCTCGTCGCGGCAGGCCTCCTCCTGGCGCTCGGTTGAGCGACGCGTCCACCGACGGACGAGGTCCACCGCCACGTCCAGCAGGCCACCCGGGGGTCGATGCGGACACAGCACGCACCTGCTCCTTCGGATCCGCCGACAGCTGAGTACGGGCTCGGAAGAAACCTCGCCGGCGCGAGCGGTCCCGACGCGACGCCGCACTCCAGGCCGGTGACCGACCTGGAGGTCACCGTCGCCTGGCATGCCTGACAGGACCTGCGGTCGATGGTCCACACTCCGGATACCGGCCCCTGATTGCGCCCTCCTGCAACGGGTACTCGACCCCTCTCACCCAGGTCTCGACGTCGTGACGGAGCGGACGGGGCATCGGAAGGGGTGCAGCGAATCAGAGCTGTGCCGCGGCCGCCGGATCATTCGGAGCGGCGGTTCACCGTCGTGTGCACAGGCGCCCAGAAAGGGTGGTCGTCCACAGACCGGCGCCACGACCACACCGTTTTTAGGGTCGGTGCCTAGCGTCGCGACGTGCCCCGACC
>JBPBQU010000656.1:0-2404 GCA_050955085.1 Janthinobacterium lividum
AACGGCAGAGCCAGCACACGAGCAGTGCCCGCACCCAACGCCGACAACCACTCCTGCGCTGTCAACCCGCTCAACGGTGCCCGCACCGCGTTGTACCAAGCGAGCGGTTCGTCCCCGACGTGGCCCAACAGAGCACCAACAGCGCGCAACGCGACGGGTTCATCGCCGGCAGCGTCCTCATCGTCCGCGTCGGAGTCCTCGCTGGATTCCTCGTCGGAGTCCACGCTGTCCCCCACGACGGAGTCCACGCTGTCCTCCACGACGGAGTCCCCGTTGGCGGCGGACGGTGCACCGACTGGCGGTCTCTGGGTCTCACGCAACGCGACGCCACCGTCGGTCAACAACAAGATGACAAAGACACGATCCCGCGGGGTGAACTCACGGGCGGAGGGGTTGTTGGGATCGTCGATGAGGGTCCAGGCCACGGTGTCGATCACCGCCGCCTTTAGCCACCCGGCCAGAACCGGGCTCGATGCCCGTCCCTCCGAAACCGCAGCAGTGTCACGGGCTCTGATCACATCGTCGACAAAGGCGCTCGCGCGGGTGCGAGCCTCCTTGCGGACCTCCGGCCGCAAAGCGAGCACGCGCGTGGTGGCCGCACTCAACGCCGTCAACCACTCCTGCGCTGTCAACCCGTTCGACAGTCCCTGCACTGCGTTGTGCCAAGCGAGCGGTTCCTGCCCGAGTGGCCCCAACACATCACTGACAGCGATCAGCGTGCGGGACAGGTGCCTGTCGATGGCCAAGTTGATATCGCCAGAGGTGTCAGCCAGGTCGAACCGGACGAGGTGGGTCATGAGGTCGGCGCGGTGCCCGGTGACGGCGGGGTGGTCAGGGTGGGTCGAGTTGTCCTGGAGCCAGGCGTCGACCTGGGCGAGGACGCCGTCGATCACGGTCGTGGCCTGGGTGACGGCGATGGTGTTGAGGTCGTCCGGATCAGCCCTCCATTCCGGTAACGGAGCCACCCGCCAACCCATCGACCGACCCAGCCACCAGTAAATAAGGGGCACGAGTCTGGTGATGTCCTCAATGTCGTCCTTGTCGTGAGCAAGAGCGAACCAGCCGCGGTGGGTGATGAGGTCGGCGCGGTGTGTGGTGACTTCGGCGTGGTGGGGGTGGGTTGGGTTCTCCTGGAGCCAGCCGTCGACCTGGCCGAGGACGCCATCGATCACGGTCGTGGCCTCGGTGACGGCAATGGTGTTGGGGTCGTTGGGCTCAGCCCTCCACACCGGTACCGGACCGAAATACTGACCCATCGCCCGGGAAAGACTTCGACGGGTCTCCTGGAGGCTGGAAATGACCTCGTGGATGTGGCCACTGGTGTGAACCGCGGCGAGCGAGCGGTGGAGGTCGATGAGGTCGTCGCGGCCTCCGGCGACCCTGGCGTGTAGCGAGTGGGTCGGGTTGATCTGCAGCCAGGCGTCGACCTGGGCGAGGACGTCGGCGAACATGGTCTCGGCCCGGGTGACGGCGATGGTGTCGCGGTGGTTGGGATCAGCCCTCCACGTCGGTACCGGACCCACCTGCCAACCCAGCAACCGACCCAGCGACCAGAAACTCTCGAGCAAAGAGTTGGTGACGTCGTTGATGTCATCATGGTCAAAAGCCATATCGAGCGCGCCGAAGAGAGTGTTGACGTCGTCGCGGAATTCGGTGACGGGGGCGTGGAGCGGGTGGGTCGGGTTGACCTGCAGCCAGGCGTCGACCTGGACGAGGCCGTGGTTGATCCCGGTCGTGGCCTCAGTGACGGCGATGGTGTTGGGGTGGTTGGGCTCAGCCCTCCATTCCGGTGCCGCACCCAGCCACTGACCCATCGACCGGGAAAGGTCTCGACGGGTCCGCTCAAAGTGACGAATGACGTCGTCGATGTCATCAAGGTCATAAGCCACGTCGAGCCAGCCGAGGCCTTGGATGAGGTAGCCGTTGTCTCCGGTGACGTCGGCGTGCAGCCAGTGGGTCGGGTTGGCCTGGAGCCACGCGTTGACCTGGACGAAGGCGTTGCGCATCACGGTCCCGGCCCGGGTGAAGGCGCTGTTGACGGGGTGGTTCGGATCAATGGTCCACGCCGGTTGCGGACCCAACCGCCGACCCAGATACCGGGAAAGCTCTCGACGGGTCTTCGGGAGGCTGCGGATGACGTCGTAGTAGGTACCAAGGGTGTCACCCCTAGCGAACTGGTCGCGGAGGGTGATGTGTTCGGCGCGGAATTCGATGTAGTCGTTGCGTTGCGGGTGGGTTGGGTTGTCCTGGAGCCAGGCGTCGACGTTGACGAGGACGTCGGCGATCGCGGTCCTCACCCAGGTGAGGGCGGCCGCGATGGCGGTGGGGTCCACGTCATGCAAGAGGACGCGGACATCCCCGAGGGATTGTTGACTCCCCCAGGAGCGCAAGGAAGCGTCTTCCC
>JBPBQU010000657.1:0-2400 GCA_050955085.1 Janthinobacterium lividum
GACGGCGTCGGGGTTCAACCAGTCACGGGGGTCCACGGTGTCACCGGCAGCAGCGGCGGACGGCGGAGTTCGATCGGTCACGGTGCGGGCCTCGCGGGGGTGCGGTGGGACGTCGAACCGCGATGTTATCGGCGGGGTGCGTCGTCCTCGGGCGACTCGGGTAGTTGCTGGTCACTCGGGCGGCGGCACCCGGATCATTCCCTCCTGGGCCACGGTGGCGATCAGCCGACGCTGGCGGTCGTACATCCTTGCGGTCGCGAGTCCACGGGCACCCGAAGCGTTCGGGCTCTGCCCCACGTAGAGGATCCATTCGTCGGCGCGGGCCGGCCGGTGCCACCACATGGCGTGATCCAGGCTCGCCACGTTCATACCCGGCGTCGACCAGGCCAGTCCGTGCCGGCGCAGCACGGGTTCGAGGATGCTGAGGTCGCTGGCGTAGGCCAGCGCGGCGCGGTGCACCAGGTCACCGCCCGGCAGTGGCGCGTCGAGGCGGAACCAGACCGCTTGCTGCGCACGGTGTTCAGGGTCGGGTCCCAGGTAGAGGGTCGGTTCGACGTGGCGGACCTCGACGTGGCGTCCGCGCCCGATCTGGGCGGCCAGCGGGTTGTTCGTGGCATCCAGCACGGCGTAATCGCTGACGAGATCCTCCGGGCCGGGGACGTCCGGGGCGGGTTCGGCGTGGTCGAGCCCGTCCGCCGGCGTCTGGAAGGAGGCGATGGCGGACAGGATGGGCACCCCGTTCTGGGTGGCCTGCACCCGGCGGGCGGAGAACGAGCGACCGTCGCGCAACCGCTCCACCGCGAAGGCCACCGGCGTCCCCGGTTCGCCGGGGCGCAGGAAGTAGGCGTGCAGGGAGTGCAGGTCGCGCCCCGGCGCCACCGTGCGCCCCGCAGCGACCGCGACCTGGCCGAGAACCTGTCCGCCGAACAGCCTCGCCCGCCAGTGCGCCAGGTTCGGACCGGTGAAGACGTCGGCGGTGTCGGGTGCCGCCACCACGTCGAGGACTTCGAGCAGGGGGCTGACGGTGGACGGGCCGGGCTCGTCGGACATGACAGAAACGCTACCGGGCCGAGGGTAGTGGCCGCGGGTAGTGGCCGCGGGTACGGTCGCGGGGTGATCGCCGCCCGCGCCGTGAGCTCCGCACCCGATGATCCGTTGTCCGCCCTCGAGGTCGCTGACGCGGCACCGGTGCAGGCGGCGCCGGGATGGGTCCGGGTCGACGTCCGGGCTGCCGCGCTGAACCGGCACGACCTCTGGAGTCTGCGCGGCGTCGGATTGCCCGCCGACCGGTTGCCCATGGTGCTCGGCTGCGACGGCGCCGGGGTCACCGACGACGGGACGGAGGTGATCGTCCACGCCGTGGTGTCCGACGACGACTTCCGGGGTGACGAAACCCTCGATCCCCGTCGGAGTCTGTTGTCGGAACTGCACCCCGGAACCCTCGCCGAGCACGTCTGGGTGCCGCGTCGAAACCTGTTGCCGAAACCGGTCGGTTGGACGTTCGAGCGGGCCGCAGCACTCGGGACGGCCTGGCTCACCGCCTACCGCATGTTGTTCACCCAGGCCCGGGCCGTCCCCGGTCAGACGGTGCTCGTCCAGGGGGCCGCGGGTGGTGTCTCGAACGCATTGATCACCCTCGGATCGGCTGCGGGACTTCGGGTGTGGGTCACCGGGCGGGACGAGGCGCGACTCGCCCGGGCACGTTCCTGGGGAGCGGCGGCCACGTTCGCGTCGGGGGAGCGGTTGCCCGCCCGGGTGGACGCCGTGTTCGAGACGGTCGGTCGGGCCACCTGGAAACATTCCGTGCAGTCACTGAAACCCGGCGGCTGTGTCGTCGTCGCGGGAGCGACCACGGGTGGGGACCCCTCGGCCATGTTGGAGAACGTCTTCTTCAAACAGTTGCGGGTGCTGGGGTCGACGATGGGGACCCTCGAGGAGTTCCAACGGTTGCTGCAGTTCTGCGCGGACGCAGACCTTGCCCCGGAGATCGACTCCGTCCATCCCCTCGCCGATGCCCGCACCGCCTTCGCCCGGCTCGAATCCGGGGAGGCCGTCGGCAAGGTCCTCGTCAGGAGGTGATCTCGGTTACCCCGATCACAGTTTGCCCGATCAGAGAGTGCACGACCGCCGTCTGCCGGATCACCGGGTGAACCAGGCCGTGGTGTCGGTGGGCACGGCTCCGTCGACGAGGTCCGCGCTGGACAGCAGTAGTTCGGCCCCCGCGGGAACGGCGACGGGCGCGGTGCCGAGGTTCGCCACGACGAGCACCCGGCCGGTGCGGAAGGCGAGCACATCACCACCCGTGAGGTCGTCCCACACAAGGCTCCCGCGCCCCAGGCGGTGGTGTTTGCGGGCGGCGATCGTCGTGCGGTACAGCTCGAGCGTCGACCCGGCCACGCC
>JBPBQU010000658.1:0-2333 GCA_050955085.1 Janthinobacterium lividum
GCGGTCGATGTCGCCCTGGACGCCCGCGACGCCCGAGCACGTGAACGCGCGCTGCAGGCCTACCCCGCGGCGGTCCGTGCCGATCTGGGCGGGTACTTCACGCTGGGTCGGGTGTTCGTCTCCCTCATCGGCCACCCCGAGGTCATGCGCATCGCGACCAGGTTCGGCCTGCCGCGAGCCGGGCTGATGAAGCTCGTGGTGAAACTCCTGGCCAACCTGGCCGACCCGACGTCGAAGGACGCCACCGACCGGGTGGTCGTGGCGTTGAAGCGATTGACCCCCGCCACATGAGCGGCGTCGTGAGCCAGTCGGTGGACCGCACCTCGAGGCCCTCGCAGACCAGCGCGGCACCGGGCCCCCAGCCCACGGTCCGGTCGGGGACCACGACGTCCTCGGGCGGGTTGCCGACCACCGATCCCGTGCTGGAGGCCGAGCTGCGCGAGGGCCTCGACGACGTCGAGGCCCGGTTGCGCATCGCGGTGGCCAACACCGACCCGCTCGCCGACGCCGCGTCGCGACATCTCATGGAGGCCGGCGGCAAGCGCGTGCGCCCCATGCTGACGCTGCTCGGTGCCCGGCTGGCCGATCCGACGCGTACGGGGGTTGGTGCGCAGGTCCTCGACGCGGCCGTCGTCTGTGAACTGACCCATCTCGCTTCGCTCTACCACGACGACGTCATGGACTCCGCCCCGACGCGGCGCGGAGTGCCTGCGGCGCACCGGCAATGGAACAACAACGTGGCGATCCTGACGGGCGATCTGCTCTTCGCGCGGGCCTCCAACGTCGTCGCGGGGCTCGGTCCCGAGGCCGTCCGGGTGCAGGCCGAGACGTTCGAGCGGTTGTGCCTGGGTCAGCTGCACGAGACGGTCGGGCCGCGTCCCGACGAGGACCCCGTCGCGCACTACCTCGACGTGCTCTCCGACAAGACCGCGTCCCTGATCGCCACGGCCGGCCGTTTCGGGGCGACCTTCGCGGGTGGTGGCGAGGACGTGGTCACCGCGATGGTTCGCTACGGCGAGGACGTCGGGGTGGCCTTCCAGCTCGCCGACGACGTCCTGGACCTGACCAGCGACGTCGGGGAGTCCGGCAAACGTCCCGGCACGGACCTGCGTGAGGGTGTCCCGACGTTGCCGGTCCTGCTGGTTCGACAGGCCGCGGCCGCCGGGGATGCCGGCGCGCAGTTCGTGGTCACATTGCTGGACTCGGGCCGTCTCGACGACGACGGCGTGCTCACCGAGGCGGTCGAGGCCCTACGGGCCCATGCCGCCACGCAGGCTGCTCGGGTGACGGCACGTGAGTGGGCGGAACGTGCCATGACGCACCTGGCGCGGCTGCCCGACTCCGCGGCCCGGCAGGCGTTGGAGTCGTATGCGGGTTCGGTGGCCGACCGGGTCGGTTGACCGGCGTGACGGGGGTTTCCGGCTGCGGCTGGTGAATGGCTGGTAGCGGTCCGTGCGGACCACCACCCCGCACGGGTGATCTTCCGAGATCGAGGCCGGGAAACGGCCCGGGTTCGTCGAGGATCGCGGAATGGTCTCCCGGCACCGTGCTACCGGACGTGCCCGAGTCGGAGGTCGCCGCCGCACCGAGCGGGTGCTGCTCGTGACGGCACTCTGCTGCAGTGCCGTCGCCGTGGTCCTGAGCATCACGGGATGGCGTCCGGCAGCCATCGTGGTGGCCGCCGGTGGGCTCGGGCTCGCTGTGGTGGCTCTGCTGCTCGGCTCCCACCGGTTCGCGGACGCCGTTGCCGACGCGGTCCGCAGGCGGGTCAGACCCTGAACCGTCCGACGAGCCCATTGAGCTCTCCGGCCATCCGATGGAGGTCCTCCGTCGCGGTGCGGGAATCGGCGACACCCACGGTGGTCGCGTTCGCGGCGCCCGTGATCCCCGAGATGCTCTCGGTGATGGAACCCGCCCCTGTCGTGGCCTCGTGGACACTGCGACTCATCTCGGCCGTCGTCGCGTACTGCTCTTCGACCGCAGAGGCGATGGTCGTCTGGTAGTCGCTGATCTCCCCGATAACCTGGGAGATGCCCTCGATCGCGCGCACGGCCTCGGAGGTGTCGGCCTGGATCGATCCGACGCGGGCGGCGATGTCCTCCGTCGCCCGGGCGGTCTGCCCGGACAGCTCTTTCACCTCACCGGCGACGACGGCGAACCCCTTGCCGGCGTCCCCGGCCCGGGCGGCCTCGATGGTCGCGTTGAGTGCGAGCAGGTTCGTCTGCTCGGCGATCGCGGTGATGGCCTTGACGACGTCCCCGATCTGGGTGGAGCTCTGACCCAGCCGCGCGACGGTCTCGCTGGCCCGGACCGCGAGGTCGGTGGCCCGCGCG
>JBPBQU010000659.1:0-2310 GCA_050955085.1 Janthinobacterium lividum
TGCGAGCGAGGGCCGTGGCCTCGGGCTGGACTTCCTGCGCCATGTGGAACGCTGCGTCGCGCTCGTGCACGTGCTGGACGGTGCGAACCTGGAGACCGATCGCGATCCGATCAGTGACCTCGACGCGATCGAGAAGGAACTGGCCGCCTACCGCGTCGACGACGGGACGGTCCCGTTGCAGGACCGCCCGCGTATCGTCGTGATCAACAAGGCGGACGTCCCCGACGCGCAGGAGATGGCCGACATCGTCCGCGTCGACCTCGAGAAGCGTGGGGCGCCGGTCTTCGTGGTCTCCGCCGTATCGCATGCGGGGCTTCGGGAACTGTCGTTCGCGATGGCCCAGATCGTCGCGGCCTCACGCGCGGCTGCTGTCACCACGATCGCCAAGCGCCTCGTCATCTCCCCGGCAGCGATCGACGACGCCGGGTTCACCGTCTCGCGCGAAGAGTACGGCGACCCCGACAACCTTCAGGTCCGCTTCCGCGTGCGCGGTGAGAAACCCCGCCGTTGGGTGCGTCAGACGGACTTCAACAACGACGAGGCCGTGGGTTACCTCGCGGACCGCCTCAACCGTCTCGGGGTCGAGGACGCCCTCTTCGCCAAGGGAGCGACGGCGGGTGCCGAGGTGGTCATCGGCGCCGACGACAACGCCGTGGTCTTCGACTGGGAGCCCACCATGATGGCGGGGGCGGAGACCCTCGGTCAGCGTGGTTCCGATCTGCGCCTGGAGGACCATTCGCGCCCCACGCGTGCACTCAAGCGTGAGGAGGAGCGGGATCGGCGCGCCGCCAAGGTCGCCGCCCGCGACGAGCTCGAGTCCGAACGACGGGCCGGACAATGGACGTCACACGAGGACGACCCCTCCGGCCCCGTGATCGACGACGTGCACCCACGCGATGGTTCGCACGGCGAGGAGATCGACGTCGACCGGGAACGTGAACTGGCGGACCAGCTGAGCGTTCGCCGCGGTGAGGCCCTCGACCGGCAGTGAGCGAGCAAGCTGCCGGTGTGCTGCGGCGCGAGGACCTCGGCCGGGCCAGGCGTGTGGTGGTGAAGGTGGGGTCCTCCTCGCTGACGACGGCGGCCGGCGGTCTGGACGCCACGCGCCTCGAGGCTCTCGTGGACGTGCTCGCGCAGCGGCGCGTCGACGGTGGTGACGTCGTCCTCGTGTCCTCCGGGGCCATCGCGGCGGGGTTGGCCCCGTTGGGTCTGGGCAAGCGACCCCGTGACCTCGCCAGCCAGCAGGCGGCAGCGAGCGTAGGGCAGGGTCTGTTGCTCGCCGAGTACACGCGCGCCTTCGGGCGTGCCGGTCTGAAGGTGGGTCAGGTCCTCCTCACGGCGGAGGACGTCGTGCGCCGCACGCATTACGGCAACGCGCAGCGAACGCTGGAACGCCTTCTCAGCCTCGGGGTGGTGCCTGTCGTCAACGAGAACGACACCGTGGCCACGCACGAGATCCGCTTCGGTGACAACGACCGGCTCGCGGCCCTGGTGGCGCACCTCGTGCGGGCCGACGCACTCGTCCTGCTCAGCGATGTCGACGCCCTCTACGACGCGCCCCCCTCGCAGCCCGGTGCGGCGCGTATCCGGCTGGTCCGTGGGCCGGGTGATCTCGCCGAGGTCAGCGTCGGCGCGGCGGGAGCGGCCGGTGTCGGAACGGGTGGCATGGCCACCAAGGTCGAGGCGGCGGCGATCGCGGTGGCGGCCGGTGTCCCGACGTTGGTCACCTCCGCCGCGAAGGCGCGCGAGGCGCTGGCGGGGGAGGAGGTGGGGACCTGGTTCGCCGTGGCACCCACCCGGCGCCCGCGCAGTACCCGGCAGTTGTGGCTCGCGCACGCGGCGAGCCCGACCGGTCGACTCGTGCTCGACGACGGTGCGGTGCGCGCGGTTCGTGACAAGAGGTCCTCGCTGCTGCCAGCCGGTGTCGTGGGGGTGACCGGCCGCTTCCAGGCGGGTGATCCCGTCGATCTGGTCGACGGATTCGACCACGCATTCGCGCGGGGACTGGTGAACTACTCCTCACAGGAGATGCCGGGGCTGCTCGGGCGTTCGACACGCGAGCTCGCCCGTCAGTGGGGTCCGGCCTATGAGCGCGAGGTGGTCCACCGTGACCACCTGGTGCTTCTCGGACGTCCTTGAGGGCGGTCGGCAGGCTGTCCCGGTGTGGTCCGGAAGGGCGGTGCGCTCGGGGGGGTGAGGACCCGATGCGGCCGCAACCGGTGGTGAAGCAGGGGAGGCAACCATGTTCGAGGCGCCCTTCCCGTTGTGGTCGGTGACGCTGACGGTCGCCGGTGCGGTGACCGACGTGGA
>JBPBQU010000660.1:0-2301 GCA_050955085.1 Janthinobacterium lividum
ACCTACGCCGCAACGGCTACCAGCAGAGAAACGCCGGTAAGAACGAGGGCCGGTTGAGCATCGACGAGGGTGGACACCTCATCGCCTCCAGCCTCGGCGGGCCCGGGGAAGGCATCAACCTCGTCGCGATGGACACCGCCCAGAACCAGGCTGTGGATACAGGGGTCTTCGGATCTGCGGGTGGGTAGTTCACCCTGACCCGCGCCGGCGTCGTCGCCAGGGCCTGCTCCCGTCAGCGGCGAGCAGGATGCGGATGCGGTAGTTGCTGAAGTTGCGAAACCCATGAGCCAGACGCCGGGTCTTCTCGATGATGAGGTTGATCGCCTCGGTGCCGCCGTTGCTGATGCCGTACCGGTGCGGGTCGTCGTCGAAGTAGGCCAGCACCTCGGTCCGCCACGACCGCAGCGTCCGCCCCAGCCGCGCGATCTCCGGGATGGGGCAGCGGTGGAAGGAGTCGAGCACCCGCTCGGCGATGGCCCGACCCGTGGCTGGGGTGGAGGCGTGGAACATCGAGCGCAGGTCTTGGTAGGCGTGCCAGGCAACGGTGACCTCCAGTCCCGGGTCACCGGCTTGCAACGCGGCCTCGAGCCGGGCGCGGCCGCGGTCGGTGAGGTTCTCCCGGGTCGTGGTCAGTAGTCGGCGGATGCGGTAGAGCGGGTCGTCGCGGTGTCCGCGCCGACCCAGGGTGTTCTGCTGGACGCGGCGGCGGACTTCGTCCATCGCGGTGGAGGCGAGTTTCACGATGTGGAAGGCGTCTAGGACGGTGACGGTGTCATCGGGTAGTTCGGTGCGGATGGCGTTGGCGTAGCCGCGGAACGGGTCGAGTGAGGCGTGAGTGATGCCGTCGATGAACTCCTTGGTCTGCTGGCGAATCCAGTCGGCGTAGACGGGTCCGGAGCGGCCGAGGGTGACGTCGAGTAGGCGGGCGTGGACGTGGCCGTGCGCGTCGCGGGTGAGGTCGACGATGGAGGTGACGGCTCGGTCGCGGTGTCGGGCTGAGGGGCGCCAGATGTGCTCGTCGACGCCGAGGGTGTCGACGCCGGCCAGCCTGGTGGCACGAGCGGGTTGATCGTCGAGGTGCTCGTGGGCTCGGGTGCGGATGGCGTTCATGAGGGTATGCCAGTCCACGCCGAGCTGGCGGGCGAGAGCGGAGACGGTGGAGTCGTCCCAGCGCAGGGTCTGGATCGCCCATGCCACGGCCCGGGTGGTGAGCTTGCCCCGCGCGGGTAGGGCGGGATGCTCCTCGGACCAGACACCGGTGGGGCAGCGTGGTTCGCGACAGCGCCAACGCCGTTTCCGCCAGATCAGCTGCACTGGTGTGCCGAAGCATGGTGCGTCGGCGAGGCGGTGCTCTCCACGACCGTGATCGGCGGCGAGGACACCACAGACGCGGCAGGCAACGATCGGCGCGCAGGCAGTTTGAATCGTCAGGCGTATCAAGCCACGCGGGTACTGGACGTCAACGTCAACATCGGCACTGACAGCGGCGCCGGGGTCGATGCGGTCGATGGCGATCAGTTCCAGACCCGTCAACCCCAGCAGTTCGTCAGCGAGGTCGTGTGACCCGATGGTCACCGATCGGCTCGGAGCGACTCGTGCAGGCGCCGCGACTTCATGCGTTCCCCGTTTGCCACGCAACCCGCAGGGCCTGCTCGGCAGCGGTCAGGTCCGCACCCAGGAGACGGGCAGAGCGTGTGAACTCTTCAGCGCGTCGATGCAACTCGTCTTTGGTTGCCGCGGCTGCTGCTTGGGTTGCTGCGGCCACGCGCGTCCCCGCTCCCCGCCGGGAGACGACGTGCCCACTGCTCTCGAGCTCCTTGTACGTTCGGGCCACCGTGCCGGGGGCCAACCCCAGGTCACCAGCCAACTGCCGCACCGGAGGAAGCCGGTCACCCGGCAGCAGAGAACCGGTGGCGATCATCGCCATCAATTGCTGCCGCAGCTGCTCGTAGGGAGGTGTCCGATCCTGGTCGGTGACTTCCAGCAGCAGATCCTTCACTAGGCCTCCTGCAGGTCCTGAACGAGCACCACCGGGCGCAGCAGGACCGCAGCACACCAAGCGAAGATGCCCAGCGCAGCCGGAACGCAGGCCAGGCATAGCCACCCAACGGCCTTCCACCACCACGGAGCGCACTCGATGGTCAGCAACTGCATTCCCGAGATCGCTGCTACACCGACCAGCGGAGCGTTCACCGCGATCCCCGCTGCCGCGACGACACTGCTCGCCGAACGTCGACGCAGGAGCGTGTCCGCGCTCTGGGAAACACCGGCGTTCTCCAAGCGGGGACGTAAAGCGACCTG
>JBPBQU010000661.1:0-2297 GCA_050955085.1 Janthinobacterium lividum
GGCAGACGACGCGGTTCTGTGAGAAGTCCCATCGTCGCAGGTCAGCGGGCACCCGCCGCCTCACGTCATCCCGTGGTCAGCGACGACCAGCGGTGGATCCAGGCTGAGCAGAGGCCCGGGTCGTGAATGAGTTCCCGGCCCTTCAGCGCACCGTGCGCAGGGCGCGGTGCAGACACCGCACGGTGACGGTCGCGCCGCCCGGCACCTCGATGACCTCACCGTCGAGCTGGATCGGCATCGGGGTCCGGGTGAGAAACTCGTACGGCGTGGTGTGCGAGCGGTTCTCGTGCCTGCCCCGGACGATCCGGATGAATTCCATCATCAACCGCAGCTTGCCGCGGTGAGGGATGAGGATGGTCTCGTAACGCCCGTCGTCGGTCGCGGAATCCTGCGAGAGCTGCGCGTACTTTCCCATCCGGTCGATGTTGGCGAACACCAGGCTGTCGATGCGGACGATCTTCCCCAGATGCTGGATCATCAGGGGCCGGTACTGCCAGAACGCGCGGATGACGAGCACCGTCTCGCGGAACGCGTCGAGGTCGTGCTGGTTGAGCGCGGCCGCCGCGACCGGGCTGATCCCGACCCCGATGTAGGAATGTGCGACCCGCGGGCCGCGGCCCTTGGAGCTGATCTCGAGCAGGTCCATCCGAGCGTGGGGTGCGCCGCCCACGGCGTCCAGGATCGCCTCGACCAGCGGCCGGTCCTGGGTCGCGGTTGCATGGTCGTTGGCGTTGCCCGAGGGGAGGACCGCCGCGAGACCCCCCCGGTGGCCGTCGCGGCCCGCGCGCACGACCCCGTTGACGACCTCGTGGTACCCGCCGTCCCCGCTGGCCGAGACCACGAGGACACCGTCGCGCCCGGCGACGGCGTCGTAGGCCAGTTCCTCGGCGTGTCCGGCGTACTGGGTCTCGGCCAGTTCGACAGGAAGCTCCGGGACCTTCGCGCGGAGCTGTTCCTGCAAGCCGTGGGCGTTGGCCGGACCGTCCCCCGTGCTGTTGGGGTTGAGGACGATGACGACGCGCTGGACGGTACTCACCGTGAAACTGTAAGCGAACGGTCGTGCCGGTCGCGGTTCGTTGCACCTCGTGGAGTAGCCGCCGGTGCGATCCACCGTCGGGTCGGGGCGCTGCCGTGCGAGGGGATCGCCGCTAGTCTCGCGGCACGGGTGCACGCCCGGCAGTGAGGGTCGAGCGGAGGTCGTCGTGAAACTGACGCCGAGGGATTCGGACCGGTTGACGGTCTTTCTGGTGGCCGAGCTGGCGCGCAAGCGCCGGGCCCGCGGGGTGAAGCTGGGACATCCGGAAGCCGTCGCCTACATCTGCGACGAGGTCCACGAGGCCGCGCGTGACGGTGGTTCCTACGACGAGGTCTGCGCCCACGGAGCCAGCTGCCTTAGCGCCGACGACGTGATGACGGGGGTCCCCGAGATGGTGCCCATCGTGCACGTCGAGGTCATGTTCGCCGACGGGACCAAGCTCGTGACGTTGCGAAACCCGATCCGATGACCGCGCGCGAGGGCGGGGTCGCGCTCACCCCGTTGTCCGGACGGATGGGGCAGGTCCTGGTCGGTGCCGAGCCGGTGGTGACGCACCGCAGTGACCTGCCGCGGGGTTCCGTTGTGGTGGAGAACACCTCGGAGTGGCCCGTCGTCGTGACGTCGCACTTCCACTTCTTCGAGGCCAACCGGAAGCTGTCGTTCGATCGGGGGGCGGCGTTCGGGATGCATCTCGACGTGCTGGCCGGCGCCTCGGCGCGTTTCGACCCCGGGGAGGTGCGCGCGGTCCTCCTCGTCGGTTATGCGGGGGAGCGTTCCCTGCACGGTTTCAACGGCCTCACGAACACCGTCCTGCCCGACCCGTCGACCGACCCTGAGGGTTTCGGCACCCGACGCCGGGAGGCCCTGGTTCGGGCCCACGCCGCAGGTTTCCTCGACACCACCCACCCCGGAGAATCCCCGACCCCGTCCCTGCCGTGATCAGCGTTCCCTGAGGGAGATCCACGTGCCCGACCCGATCGACCGCGCCGCCTACGCCCGCCTCTACGGCCCCACCACGGGCGATCGCATCCGTCTCGGTGACACGAACCTGCTCGCCGAGGTCGAACGCGACGACACGGCCTACGGTGACGAGCCGTTGTGGGGTTTCGGCAAGACCATCCGTGACTCGATGGGTGTGAGCTCGCACCGCGACACCACGTCGACGATGGATCTGATCATCGCCAACGTCGTGGTCCTCGATCCCACCCTCGGGATCGTCAAGACGAACATCGGTATCAAGGACGGCCGGATCGTCGGGACC
>JBPBQU010000662.1:0-2290 GCA_050955085.1 Janthinobacterium lividum
GCGGCGATCACGGAACTTTCCCGCCGCTTGCCGCGAGGAACCTTGCTCGTGGTGACGGCCGACCACGGAATGGTCGACATCAGCGAACCGGACCGCATCGACCTGGCTCACGAACCCGCGCTGCAAGCGGGGGTCCGCCACGCCGGAGGAGAACCCCGCGCCGTCCAGCTCTACGTCGAACCCGGTGCGGCGCAGCAGGTCGCGATGGCGTGGCGGGATCGTTTCGCGGAGACCGCGGAGGTCCTGCTGCGCGCCGAGGCCGTTGCGGCGGGCTGGTTCGGCGACGTCGAGGACCGGGTATCGGGACGTATCGGTGATGTCCTCGTCGTGATGCGCGACCTCGTCGCCGTCGTGAACTCCGACCGGATGCGCCCGAGCGCGCTACAACTCGTGGGCCAGCACGGCGCGCTCACCGACGACGAGAGGCTCGTCCCGCTGTTCTGCGTCCCCCTCTGAGGAAACTCTTTCGCGCACCCGTGTTCTCCGGTGGTGGGCCCGAGACGTGGATCCGCTGTCCTCAGTCCTTCTTGGTCCCGAACATGATCTCGTCCCAGCTCGGGACGCTCGGTCGTTTCACCGGCGAGGACCCGCTCGTCCGCCGGCCCCCGGTGCGGTTGCGTCGACGCGGGGCGGACGTGGCGGGGTCCCCATCGGTGGATTCCCCGGTAGCCGATTCCCCGGTGCTCGATTCCCCGGTGCTCGATTCCCCGGTGCCCGATTCGCCGGTGCTCGATTCCCCTGTGCTCGATTCCCCGTTGACACGTTCCCCGGTGGTGGATTCGACCACCGGTCCCGCGTCGTCCCCGACCGGTGTCCCCGGCGTGGGGGCCTCCTCGACCTGGGCGTCCGTGGTGGCGTCCTCCGGGAGGGGTTCTGAGGTCACAGCCCCCTCGTCGAGGACATCCCCGACCCGATCGCCGTCGATGTTCCCCACGATGGGGGGATGCGCAGCGGGACGGGTCGACGTGGTGTCGGGGAGCACCGTGCGGTCCTCGTGCTCGTGCGGGGCGGAGGCAGCCGGATGCGCAGGTGGTGGGTCGGCGGTCAGGGCGTCAACGCGGGGAGCGGCGGTGTCATCGAACCCCGCCTGCGACCCCGATCCCGCCTGAGACCCGGGCTGCGACCCGGCCTGCGATTCCGGACCGGGCAACCGACCCCGGACCCCGCGCTGGGCGTCGAGGGCGTCGAGGAGGTCCTCGGTGCGATCCGCGGCAACCGGCGGCTCCCGCCGTGCGGCGCGGTCCGCGGAGCGCACCCCACCGTCGGCTTCCACGTCGTAGACGCGTTCGGCGGCAGTGCGCCCGGTGCCGTCCCCGGCGACGCTCACCAGCCGACGGGCGGGCAGTGGACCGGGTTCTGGCGCCTCCTCCTCGCTCAGCCAGCGGGCCTCGTCGTCGTGCGCGTTCAGCGAGCGCGCACCGGGGTCGAAACCCCAGCGCGCGATCCGCCCCCGGCCCCCGGCCACGAATTCGACCTGGACGGTCCAGGCACCGTCCTCCTCGCGCCAGGAATCCCAGCGCGCACCCTCGGGATCCACCGCGCGCGCGGACAACCTGGCCACCACGACGTCATCGAGACTGCCGTCCCCCGACCCGCGTCCGACCGGCGTACGCCGGGCGAGGCTCGCCACATGGGCCCGCTCGTCGAGGACGGGGCCCTCGTAACGACGGACGTGCTCGAGCGTGAGGCCACCCGTGGCGGCGACCTCCTCGGCGGACTCCCCGGCCCGGATGCGGGCCTGGATGTCGCGCGGTCGCAGCTGCGCGTCCATCTGGATCTGCAGCTGGCCCAACCGGGCGCGGTCGCGGCGGACGGCCGCGCGCAGCGCCTCGTCAATACGCAGCCGGTAGCGACTCCCGTCGCTGCCCTGGAGCACGACGTGCTCACCGTCGTCGTGGACCCCGACGAGCCTCAGGTCCTGCATGGGGGGCGGCCTCCCAGCGGTCGCGTGTGGTCTCGGCCCGCGACCCGTGCTCCGCAAGGGTCGCGATGGTGCACTCTGCCACCTGCGACGCAGCCGCCCTACCCCGGACGGTGCGAACTCGGGTAGCGGGGATGATGGTGCGGTGAGCACTGCGAGCCCGTACGACGCCCTCCTGCTGCTGTCCTTCGGGGGGCCGGAAGGCCCCGACGACGTCATGCCGTTCCTCGAGAACGTGACCCACGGACGCGGGATCCCCCGCGAACGGTTGGCCGCCGTCGCCGAGCACTACCTGCAGTTCGGGGGCAAGAGCCCCATCAACGACCAGAACCGTGAGCTGCTCGCGGCCCTGCGCACCGAGCTGGACAA
>JBPBQU010000663.1:0-2279 GCA_050955085.1 Janthinobacterium lividum
ACACCGTCGCGACGGGATGAAGCTCCCGCAAGCAGATTCGGACCAGTTGCGCCACCGCACAACGACACTGGCACCCGTTCACGTGGGGTGAATAAATCCAAGGGTTTTACGCCACTGACGGCCGTTCGAGGGCATTGGAGCGGAAGACGCGGAGCCACTGCCGTCCCACCCATGGCGCGACGAAAACTGCGAGCGGCCCGGCAGCTACGGGGAGGAGGGAGACGACGACGCTGAAGACGTCATATGCCGACCAGCCACCACCGTAGAGGTGACCGAGAATCTGGTCGCGGATGAGCACTCGTGAACCGGCGAAAACAAGGAGGACCAGGCCCCATGCGCGGAGCGTCCGGGAGCTGCTCCTAACCGCCACCAGACCAACGGCCACGATGACGAAGACGGTCATCACTGCGTGGACAACCGCGGGGCCGTACCCTGACGTCAACCCGCTCGGGCGCAGGAGCGCCTCCATGAAGACGAAGATCGCAGCCGCGATACCGGAACGTCGCAACGCCGGACCAGTAGCGACTCGGCCCGCACTGCGGGCACCGCTCATGGTCAGCAGTATCCCCAGGACCGCCGGAAGCGCAGTAAACGCGACGCGGAACGCAAACTCGTTCCATGGCCACCATGATGACAGCGGGGCCTGCGAGGCCACGTCGCTCGAAAGAAACACCTGCCCTCCAAGAGGGGCATATTCGGCCGCATTGGCGAAGTTCAGCACCAGGGTCGCACCGAGCCCCCACCACCGGTAACCGGCCGCAACGAGCGCGACGCCGAGCAGCATCACCGCGATCAACGGCAACGCGGCATCCACCGCCGCGGCGATCGAGGCCACCACAAGTGGAGGTTCCGATGGCGGCAGCGCCGCCGCGAGCGCGGGGTCAACAACCCGAAGCTGCGCTTCGTGGAAGAGGTTGGAACGGTGCATCGACCACCCGGCCGCCTGGTTCCACCATGACAGCGCGATGATCCAGCCAATCCCCAATGCGGCAGACAGCGACAACGTGACAACCCATCCCCGGCGGTTCACAGCAAATCATTGGCATCGCGAACCCTCTGGTTGAGTCGCCGCCGCAGTGGACTTGGACACAGTCCGTAGCGCCAGGTGCCCGCCCTGGACGAGATAAGGATTCCCGCGGGGACGGGACTTCCCCCGGCGGATTGGTCGACGCTGACCTGCTGCTCGAGCACCGCTCACAGCCCACGCTCCAGAAGCCGGGGCGCGAGTCCTTCACCGCCGATCAGGCAGTGGCGATACTCATGGTGGTACCAGGTGTGACAACTGTCAGCCGAAGTCGTCGGCTTCAATGGCAGCAGAAGCTACACGGCCACCGGGGTCGCAGCACCAATCCACTGTTCCGGGCCCGGCGTTTGTTGTACACCGGCGCCGACCTGCTCACCTCCAAGCAACGCACCCGCCTGAACGCCCTGTTCACCACCGACGACCACGTCGAGGTCGAAGCGACTTGGGGCCTCTACCAGCGCATGATCGCCGCCCACCGTGACCCCGACCGTCGAAACGGGAAGCAGGCGTCGACCGCGGTCTTCGACGCCCCTGGCCGCCGGTGTCCCCGCCGAGCTGACCGAACTGCGCCGTCTCGGGCGGTCCCACCGAGGGCATCAACGGCCGACTCGAGCACCTGCGCCGCTCCGCTCTCGGGTTCAGCAACCTCACCCACTAGATCACCCGCAGCCTCCTGGAGGCCGGCGGCGGCAGGCTCCGGCTACCACCCTAAATTGTGAAGAGCCGCTTCCACCCGCACGGGCGCGTCACGCTTCGGTCTCCTTCTCGCGAGCACCACCACGGCTTTGCTTCGCAGTCCTGCTCGCGGTAGCGACTTTTGCTAGTCGTGCAGGTGCGTGGTCTGGAGGCCCTTGCGGGGCAGGATCACGCCAGGATGGCCGTGGGGTGCGCGTCGTACTCGGCGATGATCTGGGCCTTCTACTGCGGGGGGATCGAGCGCCCGACTGGCGGGCCCCGCGCGGGACCCGCCACCCTCGGTCGTGGTGGGGTCGGGCTCGTCGGTGAGGGTGCATGTCGCGAGGGTCATGGCCACAGGACGCGTCTCGCTTCTGGCCCTCCGGCAGTGAACGAACAGGCTTACCTGTCTCACCTCAACCTGACAACGAGGGGAGGCGCGGCCCCACTCTCGCGGTTCCGGGCCTCTGAACTGCGGTCTTGCTGGTCGGGGTGACAGGATTTGAAGGGTCTTCGGATCTGAGGGTGGGAAGGTCCGCCTGATCTGAGTTCTGGGGGTCAACCGGGACGACGCGCCGGG
>JBPBQU010000664.1:0-2265 GCA_050955085.1 Janthinobacterium lividum
CCCCGCGTGAGCCCCACTCGCCCGCGGGTGCGTTTCACGGGCCGTGCCGTCGTTCTCGCGGTCGGCGCCGGCCTGCTCGCAGGCTGCGCCCAGCTCCCCGTCGTGGCCGTACCGGTGGCCGGTGGCCAGATCCCCCTCGTGGTCCAGCCCGCTCAGGCGGAGCGCATCGTGGCGGTGGCAACCACGGTCCTGGGTGCCACCGACCCGGCGACGATCGATCTCGGTGTCCTCGCCACCAGGGTCGCGGGACCCGAACTGGACTACCGCAGTGCCGCGCGCACTGCCGCGAGCGCCGGTGCCGTCCTGCCCGGCACGGGGGGCGCCGACGACCTGGAACCGCTCACGTCGCTGCTCCCGCGCCAGGAGCGGTGGCCGCGCTGGTTCATGACCGTGACGCAGCCGGGGTCCGACCGGGCGCCCTCGGTGGTCGTCCTGCGTTCGGCCTCGGCCCGCGAGCCTTATCGGATCTGGGCGACCCCGACCCTCCTGCCCGGACAGGCCCTGCCCGCACTGGTGGCCCCGGCCGAGGGGGTCGCGGTGGTCACCCCCGACGAGGACACCAACCTGCCCATGACGCCGGTCGAGGTCGCCGACCGGTACGCCGACGTGTTGACGACGGGGGATCGCAGCGCGTACGCGGGGCAGTTCGGCACCGACGCCTACCGCAGCGACGTCAGCGCTTCCTCGATGCGCGAGCGCGAGGCCCTCACCGCCGCGGGCGGTTCGCTGCTCCAGGAACACACCCTGCTGCCGGGCTCCGTCATCGCCGCCCGCACGCGCGACGGGGGTGCCCTCGTCGTCGCCGGTTACCGGTGGAGCTCGACGGCGGCCGGACCTCCCGGCGCGCTGGCCGGACGACTCGAGGCCCCGCTCGCGGCGCTCGCGGGGCGTCCGGATGCCCGCAGGGCCGTGGTGGTGCGGGAGGAGGTCGTCGTGTTCGCGGTGAGCCCCGGGGACAAGGGCACGATCGACGTCCTGGCCACCCAGTCCGGGGTGGTCTCCGTCGAGGCGAGCTGATCCCCCGCCGAGTCCGGACCGGGTATGCGGACGGGGTATGGCGGACGGGGTATGGCTGGCCAGCTGAGGAAGGTGCGGTGCCGGTCGTGACCGGCTGCGTGAGAAGCTTCCCGCCATGACGCAGCAGCCGACTCCTCCTGGCGCGAAGCAGCTCAACCTGCGTGGAGCGGTGGACCTCGGTGCCCTGGCGGCCCGTAACACCCGCCGCGACGAGGTCGCCCGGCGCGCAGCCGCCGATCCTGCAGTGGCGCAGGCGGGTTCACCCTTCATGATTGTCGTCACCGAGGAGAACTTCGCCGAGATCGTCCAGCAGTCGCTGGAGGTCCCCGTCGTCCTCGACCTCTGGGCCGAGGGCTACGACACCGGTGCCGACGTCCTGGAGACGCTGGCCACCGAGTACGCCGGCGCCTTCCTGCTGGGACGGGTGGACGCCCAGGCCAATCCCGGTCTCGCGCAGTCGCTCGTACAGTCCTTGCAGGCGCGCGGTATCCCGCTCGTCGCGGCCATCGTCAAGGGCCAGCCGATCCCGCTGTTCACGGGCACCTACCCGGGTGCGGAGGAGGTCCGCCCCGTCCTCGACGAAGTCCTGCGCGTCGCGGAGGCGAACGGTGTCACGGGCCGGTTGACGGCCGATGCCGCCCCCGCCGAGGAGGCGGTGGAGCCCGCCGCGCCACTCGTCCCGCCACTGCACGCCGAGGCGATGGCCGCGGTCGACGTCGGCGACTACGACGCGGCCGCAGCCGCGTGGAAGAAAGCGCTGGTCACCGACCCGCGTGACGACGCCGCGACGGAGGGTCTGGCCCGGGTGGGCGTCCTGCGCCGGGTCGACGGCGTCGACCCGGGGCATGCCCGGGCTGCTGCGGCCGCAGCTCCCGACGACGTGGCCGCACAGCTCGTCGTGGCCGACCTCGACCTCGTCGGTGGCCACGTCGACGACGCCTTCGCCCGGTTGCTGGCCATCGTCGTGCGCACCGTCGGGGAGGACCGCGACGCTGCCCGCAGCCACCTGCTCGAGCTCTTCGCCGTCGTCGGCCCGAACGATGCGCGGGTGGTGAAGGCCCGCGGCGCCCTCTCCCGCGCCTTGTTCTAGCCGCCCTTCGCCGTCGTCGTCCTCGGGGGGTTCTCGTCCTTCTCGAGGGGCGAGGGTGCAGCCCCGAGGTCCAGGACATCGCCGCGGAAGGTGCGCCGGAACCTGCGGTCGTGGCTCACGACGACCACCGCACCGGCGAACGCGTCGATGGCTGCTTC
>JBPBQU010000665.1:0-2260 GCA_050955085.1 Janthinobacterium lividum
TCGAGGGCGTGGTGGACCTGCGCACGGGAGAGGTAGTGGCGTGATCCGGATGCGGTGGCCCGGGTGAGGTTCGGGTCGCTTCGGGGTGTCGTCCGGTGAGTTGGAGACGGAATGGTGACGCAACCGGGTGCGTTCCTGATGACATGCTGTTGGCTCCAGAAACTGCTACGCGTCCTGCGACGCGTCCCACGGCCCTGCGGCCGGGACGGCGAGACGTCCGTCGCGCGGTGCTCACGACCTCCGCCGCGAGCGCGGGACAGTCGCAGGCCCTACGCTCGATCCCGATGACAGAACAGACCTCGCGGGCCCCGTCCGGGGAGACCGCGGACGAGCGGACGTTGCGCTTCGAGCGCGACGCCCTGCCCTTCCTCGACCAGTTGTACTCAGCTGCCCTGCGGATGACGCGGAACCCGGCCGACGCCGAGGATCTCGTACAGGACGCCTTCGCGAAGGCGTACGGCGCCTTCCACCAGTACGCCCCGGGGACGAATCTCAAGGCGTGGCTGTACCGGATCCTGACGAACACCTATATCAACACCTACCGCAAGAAGCAGCGCGAACCTCAGCAGTCGCATTCCGAGGAGATCGAGGACTGGCAGCTGGCCCGGGCGGAGTCACACTCGTCCTCCGGTCTGCGCTCAGCCGAGACGGAGGCCTTGGACCACCTCCCCGACTCCGACGTAAAACGGGCCCTCCAGCAGGTCCCGGAGGACTTCCGGATGGCGGTGTACCTTGCCGACGTGGAGGGGTTCGCCTACAAGGAGATCGCCGAGATCATGGGCACTCCCATCGGGACGGTGATGTCCCGGTTGCACCGCGGTCGTCGTCAGTTGCGCGAGATGCTGCGTGATTACGCAATTGAGCGCGGCTTCTCGGCAGCGAGCGCGCGTGCGACGGAGGGAGCATCGTGAGCGCCCAGGAAACGGCCAGGCAGGTGCCCGAGCAGGCTGATGACCGGCCCCAGGCAGAGCGTTGTCGGGAGGTCTTCGACCGCGCGTTCGAGTACCTCGACGGTGAGATGGCCGACCTGGACTGCGCACGGTTGCAGGCCCACCTCGAGCACTGTGTGAGTTGTCTCGAGCAGCTTGCCGAGGACGAGCAGGTCAAGAAGATCATCCGGGACGGATGCCCGTGCGAGACGGCACCAGAGCAGCTACGGGCCCGCATCCTGGTGCACATCACCGAGATGAGCGTCGGCAACCGCTGAGGACCAAAGCACCACCAGGACATGACGAAGGCCCCGGACCACATCGGTCCGGGGCCTTCGTCGTTGCCCCCGAGAAGTGCTCGAGGATGCCGTTCGCACTCAGGCGTTGGGGCGCTTGCCGTGGTTCGCGCCATTGCTTTTGCGCGAGCGGCGCTTGCGGCCACGCTTGCTCATGAGCTGCTCCTCCCTGTCCAGACGGTGTTCTCACGACCATGCTCCCATGGGGTGAGGAGTGCTCAAGGTCGCGCTGGTCCGTCCCGATGCCGCTGAGGTGACGATCTCAGCGGCCGACCAGACCACAGCGACCCCCGCGACGCACCCTGTGGGTCCTTCATCCGGAGCACACGCCGCCGTCGAGCCCCTGATCACCCCCTATCTGCGCGCGCTCGTCCAGCTACGGGGTTCCGACCTGCACTGCAAGGCCGGATCCCCGCCCCGCGTCCGCATCGACGGTCGGCTGCGTGCCCTGCAGGCACCCGTGCTCACGCAGGAGGTCACCGAGCAGATGCTCACCGAGATCGTCCGGGAGGACCTCGTCGCGGAGTTCGCCAAGACGAACGAGGCCGACTTCGCCTACTCGTTGCCCCAGGGTGGTGGCCGCTTCCGCGTCAACGCGTTCCGCCAGCGGGGGTCCGTCGGCATGGTGCTGCGTCGCGTCGCCGCCCAGGCGGTGCCGCTCTCGGGCCTGGGCGTGCCGCCCGTCCTCGAGCAGCTCTCGCTCGAACACCGCGGTCTCCTGCTCGTGACCGGTCCGACGGGCTCGGGCAAGACGACGACCCTGGCCGGGATGATCGACCACATCAACCAGGTCCGTGAGAGTCACATCGTCACGATCGAGGACCCCATCGAGGTCCTGCACACCGACAACCGCTCCATGATCAACCAGCGCGAGGTCCGCCTCGACACCGTCGACTTCACCACGGCGCTGCGTGCCGCCATGCGGCAGGACCCCGATGTCATCCTCGTCGGCGAGATGCGTGACCAGGAGACGGTGAAGGCCGCGCTGTCGGCGGCCGAGACGGGCCACTTCGTCATGTCGACGCTGCACACCAT
>JBPBQU010000666.1:0-2206 GCA_050955085.1 Janthinobacterium lividum
TGCTCCCGGTGCCACCTCCCGGGACGAGAGCCCCCTGAGCATCGGGGCCCCTGAGCATCGGTACCGGCCGATGGGCCGGATGGTGGTCGGGACCCCGTGAACCAGCGTGTGCCGCGGGGTTCCCGGACGGGCCCGATTCCATGTCCCGCCGGCGTCTCGCCCCGGTTGCCCTTACCGTCGGCGGTGGTGTTGCCGGTTCCCGACGCTGAGTCCATCGCCCGGCAACCGGACAGATCGACCGCCGGCCCGGTTGCCGAGTTCCCCTGGAACGGTCCGGGTCGGACCACAGGCTGCGAAAGACCCCGCACGCCAGGGCGGTTCGGCACCACCCCCGCTCCGGGTCGGCGTGCCGCACTTCGGCCGCTTGACGGACGTCGGGGGGCGGGTTAAGTTTTGTTCCGGTCTTGAGCGTCAGCGATAAGCCCCGGCTCGCTGGCCAGCAACCCTCCACGTCGTGGGGTGCTCCGGGTGACGACCAGACTCGCGCGGAACGCGTGGGTAAGGACGAGATTCGAGGAGCACTCCGTGCGAATGCAGGCCTGTCGCCGCTGACTCAACCTGCGCGTCGCGATCACGACGCGCGCGCGAGCGCACACATCGCATCGCCACGCCCCAAGCGTGCTCGTCGTTGAGCGCTGCCCTCCCCCGACCCCGAACCACCGACGCCGCCCGTGGAGGACGACGTGATCGAGTTACGCCACCTGACCAAGATCTTCGGCGACGGTCCCCGTGCCGTCACCGTCTTGGACCGCCTCGACCTGGTGGTCCCCTCCGGCACCATCACGGCGGTCGTGGGTCCCAGCGGTGCCGGCAAGAGCACCCTCGCCCAATGCGTCACCCTGCTGACCCGGCCGACCTCCGGCGCGGTCGTCGTCGGGGGTCGGGACCTCACCGAACTCGGGGACGACAGCCTCCGCGAGGCGCGGCGCCGCATCGGCACCATCTTCCAGTCCGACGGGTTGCAGACGCGCCGCACGGCGGCGGAGAACGTCGAACTCCCGCTGCGCTACCTCGGAGTCGTGCGCGGTGAACGCCGCACCCGGGTCGCCGAACTCCTCGACCGCGTCGGTCTGGGTGACCTGGCCCACCGATACCCGCACGAACTCTCCGGTGGTCAGCGACAGCGCGTCGGTATCGCCCGGGCACTCGCCCTGCGTCCCAGTGTGTTGCTCTCCGACGAGGCGACGTCCGGACTCGACCCGGCCGCTACGGCCTCGATCGTGGCGCTGCTGCGCGAACTACGCGACGACCTCGGCCTGTCCATCCTGTTCATCACCCACGAGATGGACACCATCGTCGAGGTCGCCGACTCCGTCGCCCGCCTCGAGGCCGGTCGCATCGTCGAGACCGGGCCCCTGCTGGACGTCCTGCGCAACCCTGGTTCGCAGCTCGGCCGCGCCCTGCTCCCGCGCCGTTCGGTGGTGTCCGGCAACGGGTCCCAGGTGTGGAACGTCCATTACCAGGCCGCGAAGGTCTCCGGGAACTGGCTGAGTGCTGCAGCACGAGAACTCGGTATCGACCTCGAGATCCTCGGTGCCTCGGTCAGCACCGTCGACGGTTCCACCGTCGGAAACGCAACCCTCGGGGTCCCCGCCGGTGTCGACAGGGACCGGCTCATCGCCGTCCTCACCGGCGCCGGTCTCCACGTCGAACCCGCCGGCGACACCACTGCCTCATCCTCCGGAATCCGCGAAGAACTGGACCTCGTGCCGTGAGCCAACCCCTTGCCCTGCCCCTGGCGAACAGTCTCGACACCCCGCTACGGGAGATCCCGGCCCTCATCCTCCCGGCCCTGGTGGACACCCTCCTGATGGTCGGGATCGTCATGGCCATCGTCGTCGTCGTGGGGGTTCCCCTGGGGGTCCTGCTGCACAACCTCGCCCCGAACGGTCTGCTCGAACGCCGCGTGGCGCACACCACCCTCAGCTGGGTCGTGAGCATCGGCCGGTCCCTGCCGTTCCTCGTCCTGATGGCCGCACTCGTCCCCTTCACCCGGTTCGTCACGGGCACGAACATCGGCATCCCCGCGGCCGTGGTGCCCATGGCCTTGGCCGGTACCGCATTCTTCAGCCGCATCGTGGAGAACTCACTGCGAACCGTTGCGCCGTCACTGGTCACGGTGGCCCAGGCCTCGGGAGCCTCACCGCTGCAGATCATCACCAGCGTGCAGTTGTCCGAGGCCGCTCCATCGATCATCGGTGGCCTG
>JBPBQU010000667.1:0-2204 GCA_050955085.1 Janthinobacterium lividum
CGGCCTGCAACTCGTCCTCGTCTCCACTGGCACCTACTACGGCACCGAACCCGTCCGACACGGCAACGAGGCGGTCTGGGTGCAAGGACCGCAGGGCCTCATCGACTGGCGCCCCGAAGGTGACGTCATCGTCTCGCGGCGCATCGACGGTGGCGGCGAGATCGAGCGTTACTCCATCGCCCCGCACACCCGGGGGACCTGGTTCCCGCATGCCTTCGGCCTGACCATGGCGCACTTCCGCCAAGCCCTGGCCGCCGGGGAGACCCCACTGTGCTCGGTGCAGGACAACCTGAACACCATGGCCGTGCTCGAGGCCACCTACCGTTCCGGGGCCGAGGGTCGTGTCGTCGAGCTCAGCGAGATCATGGGCGACCGCTACGACGGCGATTACGGCACCGGTTGGTCGCACGGTTTCTCCGACTGGCAGCCCCCGCACCCCCTCGACGACGCCGCAGCCGCCCGGGACGTGGCGTGAGAAGCACCGATGACCGAGCTGGTATCAGCTTCCAACCGCTCGGCGAGGGCACCGGGATCCTTCTCGGGCCGCAACAGCAGCCACTGGCCCGTTACTCGTGGCGGCCCTCGGTCAACCACCCGTACTTCGACGAGGTGCGGCCACTGGCTCACCGGGGGGTGTTGACCAACCACGCCCCGCACGACCACCGGTGGCACCACGGCCTGTGGTGGTCCTGGAAGTTCCTCAACGACGTCCTGTTCTGGGAGGACCATCCCGAGTACGGCGGGAACCGGGTCGGCCTGGGACGCAGCGTCGTCGAGGAGCACACCGTCGGGGATCGTGGTGACGGCGTCCTCATCACGGAGCGGTTGTCCTGGCGCGTGGACGACACCCAGGAGGTGCTGCTGACCGAGGAACGTCGGATCACGGCGATCCTGGAGACGGGAGTCCAGGGTGCATGGGCCCTGGACTGGGACCAGACCTGGACGGCCACCACCGACGTAGAACTGGCCGTCACCCCGTGGCCGGAGACGACCTGGGGTGGCTACGCGGGGTTGAACTACCGCGCAGCCCGGGCGATGGTGGCCGGTGAGACCATCACCGGCGCGGGGGGGCTGGACACCCGGGACACCGTCCACGGTCAGCGGATGGGCTGGGCCGCCTACGCGGGGACCGTCGACGGTGCCGAGGTCGATACCCCGGGCGACCCGGCGCACGGTGGTATCGCCCTGCTGCAACACCCCGACAACTCGGGATATCCCAGCCCCGTCTACGCCTTCTCAGCCGTCGACGACTTCGGTTTCCTCGCCACCGCGCCGCTCATGCACGGCCCCCGCACGCTGGCGCAGGGAGAACGACTCCGCGTGCGTACCCGCGTGCTGGTGTTCGACACCGTGGCGAGCGCCGCCGACCTCGACCACGCCCACAACGCCTACGCGGCTACCTCCCGCGACGTCTCGGTCTCGTGATCCCTACCGGTAGCACCGTCACCGGTACGAGCACTGCTCGGCCCACCACTGTTCGGCCCACCCGATCCAGGAAGGCACGTCAATGATGACTCGATCCCGCCTCCGCTGCAGCGCCGCAGCTGCCGCACTCGCCCTCCCGCTCGCCCTGTTCACCGCCTGCGGTAGCTCCTCGCAGGAGAGCGCGACCCCGGGTGATTCCGGGGAAAGCCTCAAACTGACGGCCCTCGACTACTACACCGACGAACCCTCGCACGGTGAGACCCAGCAGCGCCTGACCGACTGCGCGACCAAGGTCGGCGCCACGATCACCCAGTCCAGCGTTCCGTCGGCGCAGTACAACGCGAAGGTGCTGCAGCAGATCTCGACCAAGTCGCTGCCGGACGTGTTGATGGTCAACAACCCCGACCTGCCGCAGTTCGCCTCCACCGGTGCGCTCGCGCCGTTGACGGATCTGGGGGTGGACACCAGTTCCTACCTGCCCTCGGTGCTGCAGACGGGAGAGTACAAGGGGGAGAACTACGGCTTGGCCCCCAACGTCAACACCCTGGTGCTGTTCTACAACAAGACGATGCTCGATCAGGCCGGGGTGACCGTCCCGACGACCTGGGCGGAGTTGGAGGCCGCGGCCGCGAAGCTGACCACACCCGACCACTACGGTTTCGCGTACTCCGCGACCAGCGGGACCGAGGGCACCTGGACGTTCATCCCGTTCCTGTGGTCCAACGGTGGTTCCCAGTTGAAACTGACCGACCCGGCGGCCGAGGAGGCACTGTCCTTCT
>JBPBQU010000668.1:0-2196 GCA_050955085.1 Janthinobacterium lividum
TGGCCATGACGGTGTGGGGGGCTGTAGCGGTTCCGCTCGCCGCGACGACCTCCGGTCTGCTGCACGGGGAGACGGGCGGTACGGCGTGGTGGGCGTGGGCCGTGCTGGGGGCGCTCGCGGGTCCGGGGTGGGCCGCTGCCGCGGTGCGCGGTGCGCTGCGCCCCGACCCGGATCTGTCGCAACCCGTCATCTCCACGGCGATGGGGTCACTGCCTCCCGGGGCCGCCGCCGCGACCACGACCGGCCCGGACCTCGCGGTGCTGGTGACCGTGCCCGTCCTGCTGGCACTGCTGGCGCGGGGTGCGTTCCCGCTGCTCATCGCAGGTCAGGTGCTCGCCACGGCGGTCGCTTTCGGGATCGGCTGGGGTTACGGCGCCCACCGGTTGCGGCGCATCTCGTGAACCGCTGCGCCGGGTGGTCCGTGAGGGGCTCATGACGCGGATCGTCGCGGGGGCGGCCGGCGGGCGCCGGCTGCGGGTGCCGCCGGGTGACACCACCCGCCCCACCAGCGACCGCGTGCGGGAGGCGGTGTTCTCGGCCCTCGACGCCGCCGACGCCATCGACGGCGCCCGGGTGCTGGATCTCTACGCGGGTTCGGGGGCACTGGGCCTGGAGGCTGCGAGTCGGGGTGCCGTCGCGGTCGTGCTGGTGGAGGCAGCCCGGGTGGCCGCGCAGACGGCACGTGCCAACGTGGCTGCGCTCGGCCTGCCCGGTGTCCGCGTGGTGGCCGAGCGCGTGGAACGCTTCCTCACGACCCCCGCCGCCGTCCTCGACGGTGGCTGGGACCTCGTCCTGCTGGACCCGCCCTACGCCGTCGAGACGGAGAACGTCGACGCGGTGCTCGCCGCGCTCGTCCCCCTGCTGGCCCGGGACGCGACGGTGGTGCTGGAACGCTCCAGCCGCAGCCCACAGCCACGCTGGCCCGTCGGACTGCGCGACGTGAAGGTGCGCAGGTACGGGGAGACGATCGTCTTCACGGCCCACTGCTAGCTTGCGCGGGTGCCTCGCTGCGTCTGCCCGGGCAGTTTCGACCCGCTCACCCTCGGCCACCTCGACGTGGTCCTGCGCGCCGCCGACCTCTTCGAGCTCGTGCACCTGGGGGTGGCGGTCAACCCGGGGAAGCAGGGGATGTTCACCGGTGCCGAGCGCGTGGAACTGGCCCGCGCCGCCCTGGAGGCCACCGGGGACGAACGTGCCTCCCGGGTCGTCGTGGCGGAGTTCTCCGCGGGCCTCCTCGTCGATCACTGCCGCCGACTCGGGGCTCACGCGGTGGTCAAGGGGCTGCGCGGGGGCAACGACTACGCCTACGAACAACCCATGGCACTGATGAACCGTCACCTCGCACAGGTCGAGACGGTCTTTTTGGTGGGTGATCCGCGCTTCGAGCACGTGTCCTCCAGTCTCGTGAAGGAGGTCGCGCGCTACGGCGGTGACGTCGCCGGTCTGGTCCCCGTGGTGGTCCACGAGGCGTTGCTGCGCAAGCTGGGGTGACGCGCCCGGGGCCGCGGTGGTGGAAGATGATCCGCGAACAGGAACTGGTCGACGAGCTGGAGGCAGGTAGTCGTGGAGGTGCACGAGAAGCTCGGTGAGCTCGCCGCGCTCGTGTCGGGAGCGCGTTCGCTCCCGTTGTCCTCGTCGGTGGTGGTCGACCGGGAGCAGCTGATGCGCCTGGTCGCCGAGGTGCGACGGTTGTTGCCCGCCGAGGTGCAGCAGGCCGGTGACGTGCTGGCCCAACGCGACGAGGTCCTCGGGTCAGCTCACGCGGAGGCCGAGCAGGTGGTGACGCATGCACGGGCCAGGGCCGAGGAGCTCGTGGACGCGCAGGCGGTGACCCGCGCGGCGCGCGAACGCGCCGATCACATCGTCGCCACCGCGCGTGAGGAGGCCAAGCGGTTGCGCCTGGACGCCGATGCGTGGTGCGACGGCAAGCTGGGTGACTTCGAGCAGGAGCTGGACCGGTTGCAACAGCAGGCGCGTCGGGGCCGGGATCGGCTCAAGGTGCGGGCGCCCGAGGACGCGACGGCCGAGGAGGACGGCGCCGGCGGTGGGGGCGCGCATCCCGCGGTCCGCTCGTCCGCGGGCTGACGTCGCGATTGGGTTGCTACGCCCTCCCTCGGTTACCCTGGGGACGGCCTCGACGCTGGTGAGTGCCGCCACCCCCAGGATTGTCCTGCGTGATCGTTCTTGCGTGATCGT
>JBPBQU010000669.1:0-2175 GCA_050955085.1 Janthinobacterium lividum
CACCGCCGCCGTATCCGGCACCCCCGTAACCAGCACCCCCGTAACCAGCACCCCCGTAACCACCGCCGTTGAACACCTGGATGAGCATTCCCGGCTGGCGCATCTCGGCGCGCGTCGCGGTGCGGGCCAGCGAGTGCGGGTCGTCACCACCGCGCTCGGACTCCGGCACCACGCCGCTGAGCTGCTCGAGGACCTGACGCCGCTGCTGCGGGGTGAGCTTCGCGAAGGCCTCCGCGTGCGCCTGCTCCACCTGCTCGGGCGGAGCGGTGCGCAGCATGTAGCGGTAACGCGCGACGGCACCCTCGTCCTCACCTGCGGGTGCATCCGCCCGGGCGGGTGGGGGTGCGGTCGAGTAGGTGGGCACCACCTCGTCACGACGTCTCGGCTCGCGCCCCAACAAACGGTCCAACCAGCCCATCGCGATCCCCGCTCCTCGTTCCCGTGCGACCTGTCGTGCAGCAGCACGAGACTACGGGGAGGTGCCCTCCGCACCCGGAGCTCAGACGACCCGGGTCACCAGCACCCGCGCGACCACGCTCGACTTCGGCCCCGAGTACACCCCCCGCAGCGGGCTGACATCGGCGTAGTCGCGAGCGCGGGCCACGATCACGTGCCGGTCCCCGATCGCGGAGTCGTTCGTCGGGTCCCAACCGGTCCAGGCACCGTCGAAGAAGTCGATCCAGGCGTGGCTCTCCCCCGCGCTCTCCACACCGATCTCGGGTTTCCGGTTGGGGTGGAGGTAACCCGACACGTAACGGGCAGGGATGCCGAGTTCGCGCAGTCCCGCGAGGGCGAGGTGCGCCAGGTCCTGACAGACACCGCTGCGCTGGTCCCAGGACTCCTGGGCGCTCGCGTGGACACCGGTCGCGCCGGGCACGTACCTGATCTCCTCGTGCACCCACCGCGAGACGCGGTGCGCCGCCTCGCGCGGATCGACCCCCGACGCCAGGTCGTGCACGACCTCGACGAAACCCTCCGGCGGCGGCACGGTCCGCGGGGTCGGGGCCAGGAACTCGGCGTAGTCGTCCACCAGGGCCTCAGCGTGCAACTCGTCCCACCCCAACGGGTCGGGGGTCTGGAGTTCCGGGTGCCGGTCCGTCTCGACGAGACTCGTGCCCGTGGTGACCAGCGTCTCGTGCCGGGTGTGCAGGTCGAACGCCGTGACGTGGGTGCCCCAGTAGTCGAGGTAGTGACTCATCGACGCGGTCGGGCTCACCTCGACATGGGTGTCGAGCGCGGTCTGGTCCGGCAACGTCAACGGTGTCAACCGCGCCTCGTTGAAGGACACCCGGACGGGCCCACCGTAGGTGTGGGTCGTCGTGTGCTTGATGCGCAATCTCATCAGGACCTCCCCGCCGTCCAGGACACGGCCCCGGCCATCGGGAAGAACCGTTCCGCCACCGCGCTCGACGCCGCGGAACACGCCTGCTGCACCTGACGCATCTGATGATGCAGATCGTCCAGGAGTTCCTCCGGGCTCTGGAACTCCAACTGGTTGCGCGCCTGCCCCAGCACCCGCCGGGCATCCTGCGCGTAACCCACGCGCCGCGACTGCGGGTCGATGGCCTGCAGACACTGTTCCGCCACCTCCAGGGCGGCGACCACCGAGCGGGGGAACAGGCGGTCCAGCAACAGGAATTCCGCCGCGTCGGCCTCACCCGCGGCGCCTGTGCTGGAACCGCGATACGTCCGCAGGAACGCCTCGTAGGCGCCCGTGGAACGCAGCAGCAGGGGCCATTGCGTGCCGGTCGAGACCACCCTGGTCGCGACGAGGCGCGCCGTCATGTCGGCGCGTTCCAGGGAACGGCCCAGTACGAAGAACTGCCAGGAGTCGTCGCGGCTCATGGTCGCGTCGACAAGTCCCGAAACCACCGCGGTGCGTTCCCGGATCCACTGGAAGAACCGGTGCGGACTGGCCGAGCGCCCACGCCCGGAGGCCAGCGAGTTCCAGGTCGTGTTCAGCGATTCCCACATGTCGCTGGAGACGGTCTCCCGGGCGCGCCGGGCGTTCTCCCGGGCGGCCCCGAGCGCCCCGGTGATGGAACTCGGGCTCACCGGGTCGTAGGCCAGGGTCTCCAGGAGTTCGCGTCGTCCCGTGCGCCTGGAGGGGTCGACCGGGGCGCCCATCACGCTGAGCAGGGCGCGGGCCACCTCGCTCTCGTCCACCCAGGGATC
>JBPBQU010000670.1:0-2158 GCA_050955085.1 Janthinobacterium lividum
ACCGGTTCACCCCTGGGTTGGTGAGCGCGGCCCGCGTGACGCGACCGGCGACGCCGGGGACTTCGTAGTGGTCCGGCTAAGCCCGGCGTTTGTCGATCCACTCGTCGTCGTCTGTTGCGGAGTACTTCGACCAGGACGAGGTGTCGTCCTCGTCCTCCTCGGTGTCGTCCTTCTCCGTCTCCGCGACCGGCTCGGGGGCGCTGCTGCGCCCCGTCAGACGGTACGGATCTGGCCCATGCAGCTCGCGTTGCAACGCGGTGTAGTCGGTATCGGGGCTGAAATACTTCAACTCCCGAGCGACCTTCGTCTGCTTGGCCTTCTGACGGCCGCGCCCCATGGCGTCGACCCCCTCGCGCGTCGGCCGGGGCCGGCTGAGCGAGCCCCGGAGCAGCTGTTATCTCTCCGTGGTTCCCAACGGTACAGGTTCGCGGACTGTTCCGGCACTCCGGTCTCCCAGACGTATCCGGAACGGGTGCCGCAGGTGCGGGAGTGCTCGCTGAGCAGACGAGAACCGGTCGGTGGCGCACGGGTGACACCCACGGTGTTAGCTGTCCCCCGGAGCTGGGCGCTGATGAGCTGAGCCCCGGGTGGTGATGAGCCCCGTTCGGCCGCGGTTGTGCGGCCGGGTGGGCGGGTGGCGAGTTCGAGGGAGTATGCCGATGAGCACGGTCGCGGGAATCGACTCCTCGACCCAGTCGTGCAAGGTCGTGGTCCGAGACGGTGATTCCGGTGAGCTGTTGCGCATCGGTCGGGCCAAGCACCCCGACGGGACCGAGATCGACCCGCGGCACTGGTGGCAGGCCCTCGAGGAGGCCGTGGCCGACGCGGGTGGCCTCGACGACGTCGACGCCATAGCGGTCGGGGCGCAGCAACACGGCTCGGTGCTGCTCGACGAGGCGGGTCAGGTCGTGCGCCCGGCGCTGTTGTGGAACGACGGCCGCTCGGCCGGTGCGGCCGAGGAGTTGACCGCCGAGCTCGGTGGCCCCCAGGCCTGGGCCGAGCAGGTGGGCAGCGTCCTCGTCGCATCCTTCACGATTACGAAGTTGCGCTGGATCGCCGAGCACGAGCCCGAGAACGCTGCACGAACTCGGTCGGTCTGCCTTCCGCACGACTGGCTGACCTGGGGCCTGGCCGGGGCTGCGGCCGAGAGTGCCCCGCTGGTCACCGACCGCGGTGACGCCAGCGGCACCGGGTATTTCTCGCCTGCTGACGGGGTCTACCGAACCGATCTGCTGCGCACGGCGTTCGGCACCGAACCGGAGCTTCCGACGGTGCTGGGCCCCAGTGCCAGGGCTGGGGAGTCGGCCGTCGCGTTCAGTCGCGGGGCCCTTCTCGCCCCGGGGACCGGGGACAACATGGCGGCGACGCTCGGCGTGGGGGCTCAGCTGGGCGACGTCGTCGTCTCGATCGGCACCTCGGGTGTGGTCAGCGTCGTCAGTGACGTCGCCACCCACGATCCGAGCGGTCTGGTGGCGGGGTTCGCCGATGCCACCGGCCGATACCTGCCGCTGGTCTGCACGCTCAACGCCGCGCGCGTACTGGACTCCGCTGCCCGATTGCTCGGTGTGGACCACGAGGAGCTCTCCCGCCTGGCTCTCGCGGCTCCTGCGGGTGCCGGTGGTCTCGTGCTCGTGCCGTACCTGGAGGGGGAGCGCACCCCCGTTCGCCCGGACTCCACGGGCGCTCTGCACGGACTCACGCTGTCCACCTCCACCCCCGAGCACCTCGCGAGGGCGACCGTCGAAGGACTGCTGTGCGGTCTGGCCGACGGTCTGGACGCCCTGGTCGCACAGGGCGTGGCGATCGGGCGGGTCGTCCTGGTGGGCGGTGGCGCGCGTTCCGAGGCCGTCCGTCGTCTCGCTCCCGCTGTGTTGGCGCGCCCTGTCGTGGTGCCGCAACCGGGGGAGTACGTGGCGGACGGCGCGGCCCGGCAGGCGGCGTGGGTGCTGTCCGGTGCCGCCTCGCCGCCGGACTGGCAGCTCAACTCGACGGTGACCTTCGAGGCGGAACCGACCCTGTGGGTGCGGGAGCGCTACGCGGAGGTGCGCGACCTCACGGCCTCCCGTCCCTGACGCCCCCGGCTCCGGAGTCGCCCCCGGGTCTGGGGTTGCCCCCGCAGGGGGGATCGTCGTGGGCTGCGCCGGCGCCACCCGCATCA
>JBPBQU010000671.1:0-2157 GCA_050955085.1 Janthinobacterium lividum
GCCACGACGCCCGCCAGTATCGCGGGCAACCACGCGGCGCCGCCCAGGGTGGCCGCCGCCCCCGTGCCGACGATCACCGGCGCCAACGAGGCCGGCAGCGTGCGGGGTCGCGTCGCGGCGACCCACTGGCCCGGTGTCGCGCGCCGGGCGGAGCGAGGGCGTGCGGGTCTAGGGGAGGAGGGTTGCCCGGACGAGGGCCGCGGGGAAGCGGGTCGCGCACCGGAGGGACGGGGATCAGCAGGGTCGACCACGAAGACGGATTCTCCCAACCGGCCACCCGAGGAGCCCGTCGGGGTCACCTGGTTGCGCGTGTACCTTCCGATCGTCGGTTCTCAGAGGCCGCGCAGGAAGTCCTCGTCGTCGTCGGGCCCGCGCGGGGACTGTCGTCGAGGACGGTTCGCGCGCCGGGCGTCACCGAACCCGCCCGCAGGGGCGTCGAAACCCCCGCGGTCACCCCCGGCCGGTGTGAGTGGCCGACCCGCGAGCAGATAGGCGATCCCCCCGACCGGTGGGAACAGCAGGACCAACAGCAGCCAGGCCCACTTGGGCAGGTTGCGCAGTTCGCCGTCGGCGGCCTGCACGACGCTGACCAGGCAGTACACGGTGAAGGCGATCAGCAGGATCGCCGGGAGCGCGCTGCGCATCGTCGTTCACATCCCTCTCGTGCCCGTGGACCGGCCGCCTGATCGGCTGAATCGTTCGCTTCGACGGCTGCCAGGGTCTCATCCGGGCGAGGCGACTGCCTGCCGGGCCAGCTCCCGCAGTCGAGCGCGGTCGGGTTTGCCCGGACCCCGCAGCGGGAGGCGCTGGAGAACGAGGAGCTGACGGGGGGCGGCCTGCGGGGCCACCACCGCGGCCACCCGGCGGCGCACCGCCTCGAGGGTCGGGGCGGTTCCGGGGTCTGGTGGCACGACGACCGCGACCACGCGTTGCCCCCATTCGGGGTCTTCGACCCCCACGACGACGACCTCCGCGATGCCGGGCTGGCCCGTCAGGGCGTCCTCGACGAGGCCGGGTGCGATCTTCAGACCGCCTGTGACGACGAGGTCGTCGAGGCGCCCGGTGACGCGCACCCGTCCCTCGTGCAGGACGGCGGCGTCGTCGGTGCGAAAGCGCCGCACAGCTGCGGGGTGCAGGTCGAACGCGGGGTGGCCCGGCCTGGCGCGATAACCCCGGGCCACGACGGCACCGGCCAGCAGGAGGCGGCCCGTGCCGTCGACCTCGGGGACCACCCCGCGCAGTGGCACCCCGTCGTAGACGCAGCCGCCGCACGTCTCCGACATGCCGTACGTGGTGACGATGCGCACTCCTGCGGCCCGGGCCCGCGCCAGCAGCGGGGCCGGGGTCGCTGCGGCGCCGACGAGGACGGCGGCATGAGCCGCGAGCGCCGCGGTGGCCTCCTCACCCGCGTCGAGCAGCCTGCCGAGCTGGGTCGGGACGAGTGCGGTGAGGAGTCGGGAGGCGGTGCACGCCGCGGTCGCGGCCACGAAGGCGCGGACGAACGCCACCGCCCCGGAACCCCCGGTGCCGATCGTGTCCCGGGGGTCGAGGACGACAGGTTCGGTACCGGCGCGTATCGAACGCAGCAGCACCTGCAAGCCGGCGATGTGCTGGGCGGGAAGAGCGAGGACCCACTGCTCGCGGTCGGCTGGTCGGGTCGGGTCGAGGGTGGCGAGGTGTGCGGCGGTCGCGTCGGCGGAGGCTCGCAACGCCCCGGCCGGCAACAGGGCTCCCTTGGGGGTGCCGGTCGATCCCGAGGTGGCGACGACGACGGCGGTCGGATCACGGTCGTCGTCCTCGCCCTCGAACAGGGGTTCCCCGGTGCGCAGGGCGGGGTGCGGGGCCTCCCCGACCGCGTGCGGGTGCAGCGCCGCCGAAGCCTGTCCGGACAGCGCCCCCGCCAGCAGGGGTAGCAGGCCGAGCACAGCCGGACCGGCCGGGACGGGCAGCGGAAGCAGCATGCGGGGGGCAGGCACCGGCCCACGGTAGTTCGCGGCGTCCTCCACCGTCGGCCCTCGAGGGCGACGGCGATGCGCGGTTTTCCGGGTGCTCGGACGAAGCCACCGCCGGGTGGTGGTGCACTGAACCGCGTTTGCGTGAGCTGTAATGACGGCGAGTGAAAGATCCTGGTGAGGGCTGTGGGACTACTCCGATCGG
>JBPBQU010000672.1:0-2155 GCA_050955085.1 Janthinobacterium lividum
CGGCTGGTGAAACGCGCATTGGCCTGCGGGCGCCCAGCCGGCTGCACGACGGCCGCCACGGTCTGCTCCGCCGTAGCGTGCTCGGCCTCCCCGTTGATGGCTGCCCCGTTGATGGTTGCCCCGTTGGTAGCGGGGTCACCCGCCACCGCGCCATCGCGGGCGGTTTCCCCGGATACCACTGTCGCGTCCGTCACTGTGATCCCGTCCTGGACAGCGATCTCGTCCCTACCGTCGCGGACAGCACTCTGCGTAGCGTCGACGACACGTAGATCGGAGTTGCTGCGCTCCGTCTGCGCGGTGGAGGCGCCTTCGCGCCCCGCTGCTGCATCCACCGTTGCCCCTCCCCCGGACGGTCAGGCCCGGGGATGGGCCTGCCGATGCGATCTCCGTAACCGCTCAACGGAGACATGCGTGTAGATCTGTGTTGTTGACAGCGTAGCGTGACCGAGCAACTCCTGAACGCTACGAAGGTCGGCTCCCCCGTCCAACATGTGAGTCGCCGCCGCGTGCCGCAACCCGTGCGGGGACGTAGCGGGGGCACCCGGAACCGACGCCACAGACCGGTTCACGACGTCTCGCACCTGCCGTTGGTCCACCCGTCCTCCCCGGCGCCCGAGGAACAACGCACCACCCGATTGCGGGCCCACCAGGGCCGGTCGACCGTGCGTCAGCCAGTCGCGGAGCGCATCCCGGGCGGGGATACCGAACGGGACGACGCGCTGGCGGCCCCCTTTACCCAGCACCATCGCGGTCCGTTCGTCCGGGTCCACGTCCAACAGGTCCAGCCCGGTGAGCTCGGCGACGCGGCACCCCGTGGCGTAGAGGAACTCGAGCAGCGCGACGTCGCGCACGGCGATCGGGTCGTCGTCCGGGGCGGAGTCGCCACGGGCCCCGACGTCGCGTCGAGAGTTCGCGGCGTCCAACACCGCAACGACCTGGGAGGCGCCGAGGACACGGGGCAGCGACCCGGCGCGCTTCGGCGCCTGCAGGCGCAACCCGACGTCCACCGTCACCCGACCCGTCCGCGCGGCCCACGCCGTGAAGGTGCGGACCGCAGCCGCCCGTCGCGCCAGCGTCGAACGCGCGTGGTCCTCGGCCGCTGCGGCCAGCCAGACCCGCAGGTCGGCCAACCCCAGCAGGGCCAGGTCGAGCGACCCGTCGCGGTCCGCGGGGACACCGCGTTCGAGAAGGTCGCGAACGTCACCGACGTAGGCACGAACGGTGTGCACCGAACGGTTGAGCTCTGCGCTCAGATACGTGGCGAACGCGGTGAGCAGTTGCTCCAGGGACTCGCGCGGCGTCGAGGTCACCACAGCACGGTCCCGCCGGTCCGAGCGAGGGGCAAGCGACGCGCCGAATCCCGGCGCGAGGCAACCGTCCTCGTGGTGCGACTTCTTGGGCGCGACCTCTTGGGCGCGACCTCTTGGCGCGACCTCTGGCGCAACATGTTGGTGCAACGTCTGCCGCCTCGCGTGCCAGGATGAGATCAGGAATGACACCCAGTCAGACCAGCAGAAGGGCGAGGCAGTGGCGCAGCGGACGACGGTGGTTCTGACCGACGACATCGATGGCGGCAAGGCCGACGAGACGATCCAGTTCGGGATCGAGGGGGTCTCCTACGAGATCGACCTGAGTGACGCGAACGCCGAGAAGTTGCGTCGGGCGGTGGAGCTGTACATCGAGCACGGTCGCCGGGTCAGCGGCCGTCGCAGTTCGGTAGCCACCGCGGCCCCCGCACCCGCAGCCACCCCGAGAGCCACCCGCAGCGATGCCCCCGACAGCACTGCCGTGCGCGCCTGGGCTCGCGGGCAGGGCATCGAGGTCAGCGACCGCGGGCGCATCAAGGGCGACGTCATCCGGCAGTTCCAGGAAGCCGGCAACTGACGCGATCGAAACGGTCGGCGGGTGAAGGTTGACGGCGGGTCAGGGTCGACGGCGGGTCAGGTCGACGGCGGGTGAGGGTCGACGCGGTAGGTCGGCAACCGGACGACGGGGCGGGTGGGTCAACCACCCGTCCCGTCGTGCGTCCCCGCTGCCCGGCGCGCGTCCTGCTCCGCGTCGGGCGCCTACTCAGTCACCCTTGACGTTGACCACCTGACGCAACGTGTGGCGAACCTCCACGAGATCGGCGGCGTCCGCCATGACGCGGTCGATG
>JBPBQU010000673.1:0-2146 GCA_050955085.1 Janthinobacterium lividum
AACGTGCCGCCGGCTTCCTCGCCCTGGGTCTCGCGCGGGGTGCGGCCGGGACACCCCAGGAACTGGTGGCCGTCGTCACCACGAGCGGTACGGCAGTGGCCAACCTGCACCCCGCCGTGCTGGAGGCGCACCACGCGGGTGTCCCGCTCGTCGTGCTCTCCGCGGATCGCCCGCACGAGCTGCGCGGCAGTGGGGCCAGTCAGACCGCCGACGCCCAGGCCCGGATGTTCCTGCCCTCGGTGCGCTACTCGGCCGACCTGCCCGCTCCGCTCGACCCGCAGCGGCAGGCGCCCGCGTGGCGTTCCGTCGTCTCGCGTGCGGTTGCCGCGGCCCGCGGGTTGCGCGGCGAGGGCCCCGGGCCGGTGCACCTCGACGTGGGCTTCGCCGATCCGCTCACCCCCTCCGCCGACGACCTGCCCGCCGATCCGGTCGGACTCACCCGCGTCGCTCCCGCGCCCGCAGCACAACCCGTCGTGCTGGCCCGCGGACCGCGCACGCTCGTCCTCGCGGGGGATGCCCCCGACCCGGTGACGGGTGCGGCGGCGCGCGAACTCGCCGAGCGCGCCGGCTGGCCGTTGCTGGCTGAACCCAGTTCGGGCGCCCGCGCCGGGGAGTGCGCCGTCGGCCCGTACCGGTTGCTGCTCGACGCCGTCGACCCCCAGGGTCGCCTCGGTGACGTGGAACGTGTCGTGCTCTACGGCCACCCGACGCTCTCGCGGCCCGTGACCCGTCTGCTGGGCCGCGACGACGTCGATCTCGTCGTCGTCGCCGCGGCCGGTAACTGGCCCGACGCGGGTTTCCGGGCGGCCACGGTGTTGCCCGCCGCGACGGTGGACGCCCCCGCGGGGGAGCGTGAGCAGGAGTTCTCCGCCCGCTGGATGCGGGCGGCCAAGCTCGCGGCCGACGCCGTCGACGGGGTGCTCGACGCCGAGGGCGCGGTGAGCGGTCCGTGGGCGGGTCGCCAGACCGTCGCGGCTTGTGCCGCAGACGGTTCCGCGTTCGTGGTGGCGGCCAGCAACCCCGTGCGAGATGTCGATGTCGCTGCTCGTCCGGCCGAGGTACGCACGATCTCCAACCGGGGCCTCGCGGGTATCGACGGCACCCTCGCGACGGCCTCGGGTGTCGCCTACGTGTGTGGTCCGACGCGGGTGCTCGTGGGTGATCTGGCCTTTCTGCACGATGCGAACGCGCTGCTGCCGGTGGTCGGGGACGTGCGTCCAGACCTCACGGTGGTGCTCGTCAACGACGACGGCGGAGGCATCTTCGAGACCTTGGAGCACGCGGCTGCCGTCGATCGCGCGACGTTCGAGCGGGTCGTCGCGACCCCGCACGGTGTCGACATGGCCGCGCTGTGTGCCGCCTACGGGGTTGCGCACCTTCGCCCCACGACGGTCGCCGAGGCGGTCGCCGCGATCGGGGAACGTCCCGCCGGGTTGCGCGTCGTCGAGCTGGTGGTCGAGCGCGCCGCCGTGAAACCCCGGGTGGACCGGATCGCCGACGCCGTCCGTGCGGCTGTCGTCGATGCCTGAGCCCCGGCCCCACGGGTGACGAGGATCATGCCCCCGACGTCGCCGCGGGACGCCTCTGGGGCGGGCAGCCCGGGCCCGGGCTGCGAGACTGACGGGGTGGGGAGCGAACACCGCGAGCTGGCGGACCTGGCCAAACGACCCGAGCAGGTCTCGGCCATGTTCGACGACGTGGCCGAGCGCTACGACCGCACCAACGACATCCTCTCGGCGGGCCAGGACCGGCTCTGGCGGCGTGCCGTCGTGCAGGCCGTGGACGCCCGTCCGGGGGAGACGGTCCTCGATCTCGCGGCCGGGACCGGGCGCTCCAGCGAACCTTTCGCGGACCGTGGGGTGCGCATGGTGCCGTGTGATTTCTCCCCCGGCATGGTCCAGGCCGGCAAACGCCGTCGACCCGACCTCGATTTCGTCGTGGGCGACGCGACCCGGTTGCCGTTCGCGGACGGGGTCTTCGACGCCGCCACGATCTCCTTCGGTCTGCGCAACGTCGTCGATCCCGACGCCGGTCTGCGTGAGCTCGCCCGCGTCGTGCGTCCCGGTGGCCGGCTCGTCGTGTGCGAGTTCTCGACCATACCGAACCCGTTGCTGCACAAGGCATATGTCAGTTATCTCCACCACGG
>JBPBQU010000674.1:0-2131 GCA_050955085.1 Janthinobacterium lividum
ACGAGCAGGACCACCAACCCGCCGGCAACAAACACAACCGGCCCGCAGGGCCGCCCGGACCCCGCGCGCCAGCGCGGCACCCCAATCTGAACCGGAGTGGGGTGCCGTGTGGGGTCATGCTGGTTGGGACACCGGGGGTGTGGTGTCCCAACCAGCGGGGGTTCACTCCTGTGCGGCGGGGTCCGCTTCGTCTTCTGCGGTGTCGCTGTCGTGGGCGTCGTCAACGTCGTGAGCTTCGTTGGATTCGGCGTTCACGTCGGCGGCCTCCGAGTCTGCGGGGTCGGTTTCGTGTCCGCACGCGCGCTGTTCGACGGGCGCGAGGGTGTAGCCGTTCGCGGCCAGGAACTCAAGGTAGCGGCGGGTTCCGTCGTCCACCTTGCGCCACGATCCCTTGTGCGTGCTCGCTTCGTAGGCGGAAAGGACGACCCCGAGGGCGACGACGGTCCCGCGTGGGTCGGTCATCGTCTTGTCGGCGGCTTTGCGCAGCAGATCCCTGCCGACGTAGTCGGGGGTGTCGCTGAGGCTGAGGCTGACGGTGGCCTGCGATCGGGCGTTGCTCGCGTCGAGCTGGCTGAGGTCGGTGAGCATGGCGACGGCGAGGAACTGTCCGGTGCCCTTGGGTGGGGTCTTGCGGGTGAGGAAGGTCCGCAGCCAGGTCCGGCGCACGGTCTCGGCGCTGGTCCACGCCTTGTTGGAGTCGATGACATCGCGTCGGGCGGCGCTGACGGCGGCGCGTTCGACGGGTTCCATGTCAGCGGCCTTCTTCCGCTGGGTGGAAGCGGGTACGGTGTATCCGAATCCGTCGGTGTAGCCGTGGGCGGCGGGGTTCATGCACCAGCGTTCCGTGTCGAGGTATTCGCCCCATACAGCGCGGGTTCCGTCGTCGTGGACCAGCCGCTCCGACTCCTCCTCCTCCTCCTCGTCGTCGTAGGCGGCGGCGTAGGCCGGTGCTTCGTCGTCGTCCTGCTCGTCGGCGTCTTCGTCCTGTCCGGGGGAGTCGGTTGCGCAGTCTTTGCCCGTGGCCTCGGCGGGGCCGTCCGGTCCGGTGCTGCGGTCGATGCGGTTCCAGTGCTTGTCGGCATCGTGCCAACCGATGTCGTCCAGGTTTTCGGTGTCGGGGCTGTTGAGGACGGCAATGGGGGTGGCGTCCACGGCGTCGACCCATCCTCTTGAGGTGATGACGAGTAGGGCCAGGTCGGGGCAGGCGAGCTGGTCGGCGTCGCTGACGTCCGCTCCGTTCAGCCGGAGCCGGTGAAACGGTTTGATGGCTTCGGTGTAGGTGGGTCGTGTGGTGAGGACGGTGGTCCCGTCTGCGCGTAGCTGCGCGGCGTATTTCTCGATGCGCTGCTGTTCGGCGCGGGCGTCGCGTAGCCGCTGAGCGAGGTGCTCGAACTGGCCGGTGCCGAGTTCACGGGTGAGTCGCTGGGTGGCTGCCGGGTCGTCCTCGAACTCTCCCAGGACGACGGCCTCGGTGAAGCTGACGGCGTGGTTGGTGACGGCTGCGGTGGCGGTGGCGTTTTTGGCGACTTTCAGCGCTGCTTTCACCTGGTCGCGGTCGGTGGCGGTCTGTTTGGCGATTTGCGCGGCGGTCATCCCGAGGACGGCGAGCTGCTCGAACCCGGCGAGGCGTTCGGCGGGGGTGAGGCCCTGGCGGTGGTCGTTCTCCGTCATCTGGTCGATGAGGCGCGCGGCGTCGTCGGTGTCGTTGACCAGGAAGACCGGGATGGCGTCACGTTTGGCGGCGACGGCTGCGAGGGTGCGTCGTTGGCCGTAGCGGACGACGTGCGCTCCGTCGTCGTGGCGGACAGCGACGATGGGTTGAAGGACGCCTCGCGTCTTGATGGAGGCAATGAACTCTGCGTCGAGGCGGGGGTCGAGGCGGACGTTGGTGCCGATGGTGAGTTCGTTGGGGTTGAGATAGATGAGGGTCATCTGGTCCGTCTCGCGTGCCTCGCTGGCGTTGTCAGACGTGGTGGTTGGGTTGGTGGTGTCGTTGTTCACGAGGTGTTCCTTCTGTGGGTGGTGGGTAGGTGGGTCGGAGCGTGAACGGTTCCCAGCGGCCAACATCGACCGCCGACCGCTCACCGCCCCCTCCCGGCAAGTCACCTCGCGACCGACCCCATAAGGGTTT
>JBPBQU010000675.1:0-2106 GCA_050955085.1 Janthinobacterium lividum
TGATGGTCAGTTCCGCGGCGGGGGTGGTGAGGAGTATCGAGCACAGCTGTTGGTAGTGCCCGTCACACCCGCAAAGCTTCCCCACACTCTTGTCAACAACCACTGGATCCGTTGGAGCGTTCGTGCTTGTGTGCACGTCCCTCTTCGACGCGGCGAGCGGGTTCCGCGTCCGTCGACCGGGATACGCGAAACTGGCGGACGTCGAGAACAGAACCGCGACACGAGATCTTCAACAATTGATCGACGTCGGACTTCTGATCGCGCAGGGGCAGACGCGGGCGCGCTTCTACATAGCCGGCGCAGTGGTGGCTGAGCTCGCCGGTGGGCCGGGTCGGCGCGCTGATCCGCTGGATGACCCCTACCCGGGACTCGACGCGGAGATCCGCTCGGCCTCGGAGTTCAGCGCCCGCGCGCCCACTCCTGCAGAGCGTCCGCGGTGAGTGGACGGGAGTAGTAATACCCTTGCGCCACTTCGCAGTCCATGCCGTTCAGGACGCGCAGCTGCTCCTCGGTCTCCACGCCCTCCGCGACGGCTCGGATCCCCACCGCGTGTGCGAGGTGCACACACGTCTGGACGATCGCCGCGTCCCCCGAGTTCACGCCGAGACCCATGACGAAGGATCGGTCGATCTTCAACTCGTCGACGGGGAAACGCTGCAGGTACGTCAGGCTGGCGTATCCGGTGCCGAAGTCGTCCACCGAGATGCCGACGCCGAGCGCCTTCAACGCGGCGAGAACCGCTGCGGCGGTGTCCGGGTCTCGCACCAGGGCGGTCTCGGTGACCTCCAGGACCAGCAACCCAGGGTCGAGGCCGTGCTCGGACAACGCCGCCGTCACCGCCTCCACCAGACCGGGGTCGGTGAGTTGCCGCGCGGAGAGGTTGACCGACACCTCGACCGTCTCGAGGTGGGGGTCGTGGGCCCAGCGCGCGGCCTGGCCGACGGCGGCATCGAGGACCCACGCCCCGAGTTCGCGTACGAGACCGGATTGTTCCGCCATCTCGATGAACTCGACCGGAGGCAGCAGACCACGCACCGGGTGCTGCCAGCGCACCAGAGCTTCCACCCCGGTCAGTTTCTCGTCCTCCAACCGCACCTGCGGTTGGTAGTGCAGGCGCAGTTCACCGTCGGCGATGCCGCGGCGCAGTTCTCCGAGCAACCGCAACCGATCGACGGCGGCGTCGGTGCGTTCGGGGTCATACACCTCGACACGGTTGCGTCCCCGCGCCTTCGCGCGGTGCATGGCCACCCCGGCGTCGTGCAGCAGTCGGCCGGCCGTGTCGGTCTCCGACGTCGAGACCGTCACCCCGATGCTGGCCGAGGTGACGATCTCCAGACCCTGGATGACGACCGGGACGGTGAGGACCTGCAGGAGCCGTTCCGCCAGGCCCCGCGCGTGGTCCACGTCCTGCACCCACTCGGTGACGACGAACTCGTCCCCGGACAACCGGCCGAGGGTCGCGGTGTCGCGTAACGCCGAGCGCAACCGTTGCGCCACGGTGAGGAGGAGTTCGTCACCGGCCGATGCCCCGAAACTCTCGTTGACCACGTTGAAGTGGTCGAGGTCCACGAACAGGACGCCGACCTGGCCGGTGGGGGCATGTTCCTCGAGGACGCCCGCGATCCGGGCGGTGACCCCGGCCCGGTTGGGCAACCCGGTCAGGGGGTCCTCCAGTGCGAGGCGGCGCACGTCGTCCTCCGCGGCGACGCGGCGTCGCTCCGACTCCTCGACGCGTTCCAACGTCGTCACGAGTTCCTGTTCGTAGGCGCGGCGCTCGGGGGCGCTGAACACGATGATCCGGACCTCGGCGTCACCGTTTTCGTGTGCGGGGATCCGGGTCGCGGTGAGCAGGGCGGGGCGCCGGGCGCGGTCGGCGGCCAGCACCTCGGCCGCCACCTCACTGACGCTGCCGGTGGTGGCGAGCTGGGGTGCGCTGTGCGTCGACCACAGGATGCGGTCGCCCATCGGCAGCAGGCGGGTGAAATCCGAACCGAGCAGGGCCTCGCGTCGGTGCCCCGTCCAGGTGAGGAACGTGTCGTTGACCCGGGTCACCCGGCCGTCATCGGTCGTCGTCAGATACCCGCACGGGGCGTTCTCGAAGAGTGC
>JBPBQU010000676.1:0-2100 GCA_050955085.1 Janthinobacterium lividum
GCGCCCTCAAGAACCTGGATGAGGCCGCGGTAGGACGTGCGGCCACCACCACGGGCGATCGACTTGGAGACGATCGAGCTCGCGGTGTAGGGCGCGGCGTGCACCATCTTGGCGCCCGCGTCCTGGTGCTGACCCTCACCGGCCATCGCGATCGAGAGTGTCTCACCCTTGGCGTGCTCACCCATGAGGTAGACGGCGGGGTACTTCATCGTCACCTTGGAACCGATGTTGCCGTCGATCCACTCCATGGTCGCGCCCTCGGCGGCCGTGGCCCGCTTGGTGACCAGGTTGTAGACGTTGTTCGACCAGTTCTGGATGGTCGTGTACCGCACCCGGGCGTTCTTCTTGACGATGATCTCGACGACCGCGGAGTGCAGCGAGTCACTCTGGTAGATCGGTGCGGTGCAGCCCTCGACGTAGTGCACGTACGAGTCCTCGTCCGCGATGATCAGGGTGCGCTCGAACTGGCCCATGTTCTCGGTGTTGATCCGGAAGTAGGCCTGCAGCGGGATGTCGACATGGACGCCCTTGGGCACGTAGATGAACGACCCGCCCGACCACACGGAGGTGTTCAACGAGGCGAACTTGTTGTCGCCCACCGCGATGACCGAGCCGAAGTACTCCTTGAAGAGTTCCTCGTGCTCACGCAGACCGGTGTCGGTGTCGACGAAGATGACGCCCTTCTCCTCCAGGTCCTCCCGGATCTGGTGGTAGACGACCTCGGACTCGTACTGGGCCGCGACGCCGGCGATGAGCCGCTGCTTCTCGGCCTCCGGGATACCCAGGCGGTCATAGGTCGCCTTGATGTCCTCGGGGAGCTCCTCCCAGCTGGTCGCCTGCTTCTCGGTGGAGCGCACGAAGTACTTGATGTTGTCGAAATCGATGCCCGTGAGGTCGGAACCCCAGTTCGGCATGGGCTTGCGCCCGAAGAGGCTCAACCCCTTCAGACGCATCGCCAGCATCCACTCGGGCTCGTTCTTCAGGGCCGAGATGTTGCGCACGACCTCCTCGGAGAGGCCCCGCCTGGCCGTGGAACCGGCGACGTCGGAGTCGGACCATCCGTACTGGTACTTGCCGAGACCCTCGAGTTCGGGGGGTCCGGCCAGTTTGGGATCGGCGGTGAGTTCCGGATTGGTGGCGAGCTCGGTCACGGTCGTCGTCCTTCCATCGGCAGGTGCTTGTCCGCGGTCGAATCCGCGGGGTCGTACGAGGAGTCGTTGCGGGGGTTGTTCCGGGAATCGGGATGGTCGGCGGGCGCCGGTTCGTGGGGCACGAACGTGGTGCAGACGTGATCACCGTGGGCGAGGGTTGCGAGCCGCTGGAGACGTGAGCCGAGAACGCGCTCGAAGGTGCGCCGTTCCGCCTCGCAGATCTCGGGGAACGCCTCCGCGACGCGACGGACGGGACAGTGACCCTGACACAACTGGGTGCCCGCGGCGGTCGTTCCTTCCGCGACCGGCCGTGCGGAGGCTGCGTAACCCTGTTCGGCGAGGGCTTGCGCGAGCGCTTCGACCCGCGCCTGGGTCGACGTCGCGGTCCCCACCGCCAGCGAGAGTCGCTCCTCCAGGGCCGAGAATCGCCGCCGCGCGAACTCCGCCACCGCGTCCGGACCCTGCACCTCGGCGAGGTAGCTGAGCGCCGAGAGCGCCATGTCGTCATAACCGGAGGGCATCGCGTCGTGCCCCGCGAAGGAGATGACGTACTCGCGGGCGGGCCGGCCACGACCACGGCGCTGACCCGGTGCCGGTTCGCGCGACTCGAGGACCCCCTCGGTCACCATCGCGTCGAGGTGACGGCGCACCGCGGCACCCGTGATGCCCAACAGATCTGCGAGCCGGACGGCGGGTACCGGGCCGAGCTCGGCCACCGCGGTGCGCACCCGGGTCCGGGTACGCAGGTCCTCGACCCCGGTGCCACGCCGGTCGCCGTACCGACCGGAGAGCGTGCCCTGGGGTGAGGTTCGCCTTACCAATTCCACAACGGCCATGTTACCTAATTGGCGTCGACTGCCCAACCGGGGGTTCATCCGGCCCCTGCCACACCCCGCCCAGCCATCCCGCCCACACCCCGCCCACCCGTCCCGCCCCACCGGCCCCGCCC
>JBPBQU010000677.1:0-2093 GCA_050955085.1 Janthinobacterium lividum
GGCGGCCGAGCGTTCGATCTCACCCGGGTCGCGCCCGATGGTGGCGCAGTGCCCGTCGAGGACCTCGTGCTTGTGGGCGATGGTCTCGGGGTCACCGAAACCGTGCCAGATGTCGGCGTGCCGGGCAACGATCTTCAGGGTCTTCTGCTCCCCGCCACCACCGATGAGGACGGGGATCTTCCGGGTCGGTGCCGGGTTCAACTGCGCCCAGCGGGACTCGATGCGCGGCAGGTCGTCACGCAGTTTGTTCAACCGGCCACCGGCCGTGCCGAACTCGTAACCGTAGGCGTCGTAGTCCTTCTCGAACCACCCGGACCCGATACCGAGGATGAGCCGACCGTCGGCGCCGTTCTTGGCGGAGATGTGATCGACCGTGCGCGCCATGTCGGCCAACAATTCGGGATTGCGGTAGCTGTTGCAGGTCACCAGAGCGCCGATCTCGACGCGTTCGGTGGCTTCCGCCCAGGCCGCCAACATCGTCCAGCATTCGTAGTGCTGGCCCTCCGGCTCGCCGTAGAGGGGGTAGAAGTGATCCCAGTTGAAGGCGATGTCGACGCCCATCTCCTCCGCCCGCGCCGCGGCGGCGCGGATGGCGGGGTACTGGGCGTGCTGGGGCTGCAACTGGACACCGATGCGCACCGGGCGCGCGCTCGTCTGCGAGGTCATGCCCGGACCTTACGGGGACCCACCCGGCGCGAACAGGGGAGGCGGGGAAAGGTGTGCGGGCACAGGGGAGGTGGCGAGGGGTGGGTCGTCGATCAGGGCGCGGGTACGACCTGCCCCTTGCCGACCACGGTGATGCCGGAATCGGTGACGGTGAAACCCCGGGCGCGGTCCTCATCGGGGTCCACCCCGACCCGTGCGTCCTCGGGCACCTCGACGAACTTGTCGATGATGGCCCGCTGCACGACCGCGTGCCGTCCGACGTGGACCCCGTCGAGCAGTACCGACTCACTCACGTGCGCCCAGGAATCCAGCCGGACGTTGGGTGAGACCACCGACTTCTCCACCAGCGCACCGGAGACCACGGTGCCGGAGGAGATGATGGAGTTCACGGCGTGGCCATAGGTGCCCTGCCAGCCGTGGACGAACTTCGCCGGCGGCAGGAAGTCCTGCGAGGCGATGATGGGCCACTCGTAGTTGTAGAGGTTGAACACCGGCAGGACCGAGATGAGATCCATCTGGGCCTCGAAGTAGGAGTCCAGGGTGCCCACGTCGCGCCAGTAGGCGCGGTCGCGGTCGGTGGCCCCGGGGACCTCGTTGTCGCGGAAGTCGTAGACGCTCGCGAGGCCGCGGTCGACGAAGTCGGGGACGATGTCGCCGCCCATGTCGTGCGCGGAGTCCTCCTTCTGCTCGTCGCGGGTGACCGCGTCGACGAGGGCGTCGGTGTCGAAGACGTAGTTCCCCATCGAGGCCAGTACCTCGTGCGGGGAGTCGGCCAGGCCCTGCGGCTCCTTGGGCTTCTCCAGGAACTGCGCGATCCGCGTCGATCCGGGTTCGGTCTGGATGACCCCGAACTGGTCGGCGAGGGAGATGGGCTGGCGGATCGCGGCGACGGTGCAGGGAGAGCCGGACGCGATGTGCGCGTCCACCATCTGCGAGAAGTCCATCCGGTAGACGTGGTCCGCACCGACCACGACGACGATGTCGGGTCGCTCGTCGGCGATGAGGTTCATCGACTGGTAGATGGCGTCGGCCGAGCCGAGGTACCAACGCTTGCCCACCCGCTGCTGGGCCGGGACGGAGGCGATGTAGGACCCGAAGAGGTTCGACATGCGCCAGGACTGCGAGATGTGCCGGTCCAGGGAGTGCGACTTGTACTGCGTCAGCACGACGATCTTGCGATAGCCCGCGTTGACCAGGTTGGAGAGGGCGAAGTCGATGAGCCGGTAGGTGCCGCCGAAGGGCACGGCGGGTTTGGCCCGGTCGGCGGTGAGCGGCATGAGTCGTTTGCCCTCTCCGCCGGCGAGGACGATTGCGAGGACATTCGGTGCAGCCACGAGGGGCACCATAGGCCCGGGGCGGGCAGGCTGCCCAGGGATTGCACGATCAACACGCGAGCGGACGGGGAGTCTGATGAGGATCGACCTGTT
>JBPBQU010000678.1:0-2026 GCA_050955085.1 Janthinobacterium lividum
TGCCCCGTTCGTCACTGCCCCGTTCGTCACCACCCCGTTCGCCCCCACCCGGTTCGCCCCCACCCGGTTCGCCACCGCCCCGTTCGATGTTCTGCACACCGGCGTCCACCCGTCTCGCCGCGGTAACCGGCTCCGGCGCCGGACTCGCCCCGGGGGTCCGGGGATCGGCCGGTACCGTCATCGCAGGACCAGTTCCTCACTCAGCTGTTGTGCCTTGAGCACGGCGCCCTTGGCCGTCGTCTCGATGTGGGCGAGGGGGGAGTCGGCGAGCCACGTCTCGTGATAGGCCCGGAGTTTCCCGTACCCGGAGTCCACGGCGACGTGGGGGATGGCGAGGAGCTCCGCCAGCAGATGGGCGTGCAACCGGTCGGTCACCACCACCTCCCCGCGGCTGAGATGCTCCAACCCTCGCTGCAGTTGCATCTCGGCGTGCCATTCGTAGACCCACCCCTGTCGGCGCTCCAGCAGCCCCAGGGTGCGCAGCGGCGGCGGCAGTCGGTTCAGGCCGACGTTCATCCGGATGAGGAACCCCTCGGGGTGGCGGGCGGAGGGACGCGGGCGACCCCAGTCGACGGGGTGCAGTCCCTCGGCCTCGGCGACCGGGCCGAGCGCGTCACCGAGGGCCTCGTGATCGGTGCGGGCCAGCGCGAGGATCGGTTGGGTCGCGGGGTGGCTGCGCGGTCGGGCACCGAGCATGAAGGCCATGTCCGGGGTCAGGAGGATCTGGCACTCGAAGAACTCCTGCGCCAACCGGTGGCTCTGGTGATCGCGGACCACGAGTACGAAATCGCGGTGTGCCGCGATGAGGTCCTGGGTCCGGCGCAGCGCAGCCGGGTCCTGGAAGTGGATCGACTGCGGCATCTGGATGATGCGGCGGTCGGGGAAGTCGGCGATGACCTGCTCGCGGAAGGCGTGGAAGTGCGGCCACAGGTCGCCGAAGTTGCCGCCACCGCACAGCAGGACGGCCGTGTTCCCCGGCAGCTTCGCGATGTCCTCACGACGGTAGGTACCCGTCTCGCAGCGGTAGACGATCCGGCAACCGAGCGCCTGCGCGAGAGCGACCTCACCGCGCCAGATGGCGCTGTCCCCGCAGTTGCTGTGGTTGGGGAAGTCCAGCAGCGCGACGTCGCGACCCGCGAGCAGCGGTCTGAAGGCCGCCAGGGTGGATTCCTGCAGGTCGCTGATCAGGGTCATCGATTCTCCGGTGGGCTGGCTCGGCGCGGGGCGCGTGGTGGTCCGGGATCGCGATCGGAGAAGGGCAGCCCCAGACCGGATGGCGTTCGGCAGGGACGGGACGGCGGGCGGCGGGGACGGGACGGCGGGCGGCGGGGACGGGACGGCGGGCGGCGGGGACGAGGTGCCAGCGCGGGCGAGGAGTTCCTGCACGGCCTCCACCCACGGGGTGAGGACGTGGTCCCAGCTGTAACGCTCCGCCACGGCGGTGGCTCCCGCCCGGCCCAGTTCCTCCGCGCGTGCGGGGTCGGCCAGCAATTCGACGACGCGCGCCGCGAACTCGCGCGGTTCGTCGGCGATCAGGACGCCGGACCCGACGAGATCCTCCAGACCGTCGGCACCGACGGACGTGGCCACCACGGGACGGCCCGCGGCCAACGCCTCGAGGATCTTCAACCTCGTCCCACCACCCGCCCGCAACGGCGCCAACGCGACGCGGGCCTGCGCGAGGTAAGGCTGCACGTCGGGAACCGTGCCGGTCACGGTGAGCCCGTTCCCGGCGAGGGCCAGTGTCGCCGGGGAGGGGTTGCGCCCCACGAGTGAGGCACGAGCCGCCGGCATGGCCGCCCGGACGTGTGGCCACACCTGCTGGGCGAGCCACTGGGCGGCGTCGGCGTTGGGTTGCCAGCCGAGCACACCGATGAAGACCGCCACCGGATCGTCCGCCGGCGCCAGGACCGGTCGAGGTTCCCACCCGTTGAGGGCGGTGACCAGCCGTCGGGGCCGGACGGGCAGGCGCTCGACGTCCTTCGCGCTCACGACGGAGACGAGATCCGCGCTCTGCAACCCGAGG
>JBPBQU010000679.1:0-1991 GCA_050955085.1 Janthinobacterium lividum
AGACGGTAAGTTCCACCCGTTTGGGGTCCACCAGCACCATGCGGACCTCGTCGGGCGTGGAGCGCATCAGGATCGAAGTGATCATCGAGTTCACGAAACTCGACTTACCCGCACCGGTGGCCCCCGCTACGAGCAGGTGCGGCATCTTCGCGAGGTTCGCGATGACGTAACCGCCCTCGACGTCCTTTCCGACCCCCATGATCATCGGGTGTTCGTTGCGGGTGGCGACGTCGCTGCGCAACACGTCCCCCAGCGACACCGTCTCGCGGTCGGTGTTCGGGATCTCGATGCCGATCGCGGACTTGCCCGGGATTGGCGAGAGGATGCGGACATCCGCGCTGGCGACCGCGTAGGCGATGTTCTTGGACAACTGTGTGACGCGTTCGACCTTCGTCCCCGACCCGAGTTCCACCTCGTAACGCGTGACCGTCGGCCCGCGGGAGAACCCGGTGACCCGGGCGTCGATGTCGAACTGCTCCAGCACCCCCGACAACGCCTCCACGACCCGGTCGTTGGCCGAGCTACGTTCCTTGGGCGGGCTCCCTGGCGTGAGCGTGCCTGCCTCGGGGAGGGTGTAGGTGACATCACCCGCGAGGGCCAGCTTCTCGATCCGCGGCGGCATGGGAGTGGGCAGTGGCGCCTGCAGGTCCTTGGGGCCGGCAACCGGGGCACTGACGGCGTGTCCGACGGCGGCCTCCGCAGCGCCATCGACGAGGGCGGGACGAGCGGGGACTGCCGAGGGCGGGGCTTCGACACCCTCGGGTACCGAAGGCGGGTCGGAAGGGAGAGGACGCCGCTCCCCCGGTCGCGGTCGAAGCCCGGCACTCTCGTGCGAGGGGTCGGCGTCCTCGGGCGTGCCCTGGGGTCTTGCGACCCTGGATGCGCCGGTGTCCGGTTTAGCGTCGGTCGTGACGGCCTGTTCGAACGCCTCGTCGCCGACGCGGGCGTCCTCGCCTGCCCGGCGGCGACGCTTGGGCTTGTCGGCCGCCGCGCGGGCCCGCGCGAGCGCGGCCGCGGGGAGGTCCTTGGCCCGTGACCCGCCCTCGGCGCCCGCCTCGTCCGCACGCGCCTCGTCCGCACGCGCCTCGGAGTGTGGTCGATGGGTCAGGCGCTCATAGGCCTCCCGCAGCCGCGACGGGATCGCGTGCACCGGCGTGGCGGTGACGACCAGGAGGCCGAAGAACCCCAGCAGCACGAGCAGCGGGACCGTGACCCAGTTCGTGAGGGCGCTCGACAACGGCCCGGCGACGAGGAAACCGAGCATTCCACCGGCGCCGGTCACCACCCCGGCACCTTCGGGTCCCGTCGGGGACGGGGCACCGGAAGCCAGGTGGACGAGCCCGGCAGCGGCCAGCGTCAACGCGGTGCTCCCGACGACGACACGGGTCGTGGTCTGGGTGTGGTCGGGGTGTCGTAGCAGGTGCACGGCCAAGCCGATGAGGACGAGAGGGATAACGAGGGCCACCTCGCCGAAGGTCCCGGCGACCACCGCGTGGATCACCGCACCGGCGCTACCCGCCAGACCCCACCATTCCCGGGCGGCGATGACGATCGCGAACGCGAGCAACGCCAACCCCGCACCGTCACGGCGCAGCTCCGGGTCGAGGTCGCGGGCTCCATCACCGATACGCCGCGCGGCGCCCCCGACGACATGCGCGCAGCCCATCCATCCCGCGGAGACCGCGCGGACCGGCCAGGAGGGTCCGCTGCGCGGGGGGTGGGACGCTCCACCTCGACCGGGTCTGGTCGGAATGGCCTGCTTCACCGGGGCGCGGTTTGCCGCCGGACGGCTGCCGGCCCGCGCTGCCGGGCGAGCTCGGGCCGGGGCGACGGGCTTGGCCCCTGCCGTCGCTCCCTTTCCGGCCGAACCCTTGGACCCCCCACGAGACGTGGAGGTGCGCGTGTTCGTCCGGGTGGCCATGCCGTCACGGTACCCAGGCATGCCTGCTCCGACCGGGCGGCGCGCCCTTACCCGCTGCTTCGCTCGCTCC
>JBPBQU010000680.1:0-1944 GCA_050955085.1 Janthinobacterium lividum
CACACACCCTTGGGGCCGGTGAGGCCGAGGTAGTCGGCCGTGGTGGTCGCACCCTTGGCCGGGGCAACTCCCGCCGTGGCGGCTTCGGCAACCCCGGTCGTGGCAGCTTCGTCCGCCTGCTCCGTGCTGTCAATGTGCCGCAGGGTGTCCTTGCTGACCGCGAGCACCCCCGGCGTCGCACTGAGCTGCTGTGCTTGGGCGGCGGTCAGCTTGGCCGAGAACCCGTTGAGCGCGACGGTGTAGCGCTGGACGGGGATGGCGTCCACGAGCTTGGCGATCGTGGTCTGGGTGTCGAGCAGGAACGCGCGGTACTTCTCCGCCGCGACCTGCCTGAGGTCGACACCACCACCGGGGGTGACCGTCAGCCGCGGGAGACCGGGCAGGGTGCCGTCGTACTTGGCGATCGGGTCGCCGACGAGGGTCACGACGTAATTGCCGTTGCCGAAGGAACTGGCGGTCGGGAGCACGAGGGGGGTCGTGGGGACGGCTGCGGCGCCGCCGACGGGGACGGCGCAGAGCAGGCCACCCACCCCGAGGGCGATCACCCCTCTGAGCCGTCGGGAGCGGGAGGGTCGGACCACGGAGGCCTCCAGTTCGGTGCACGAGGCACGAGTGCAGTAGCGAGACGGTGTGTGATGACCAGAAGGCGGCGACGTGAAGATGCAGGAAGTCACAACCGGGTGCAGCCAACCGGGTACACAGCGTCGCGTCAAGAGGCAGGTGGAGCGAGGTTCGTCGGCTCCGTAGAGTGACTAAGTGCAGCTCAACCGCCTTGTCCCCCGTGTCCTGCTCACCCTGGCGGTCGCGACCGCGGTGCCGCTGGGTGCTGCGACGTCGGCCGCAGCGCACGACCGGTTGACGTCGAGCACCCCCGGGGACGGCGCGACCCTCGACGTCGCACCGGACGCCGTCGAACTCACGATGAGCTCGGCCGCCCTCGGATTGGGAACACAGGTGCAGGTGAGCGGACCCGACGGCATCGTCTCGGCCGGGGACGCCTCTGTCGTCGACACCGTCGTCAGGCAACCACTGGTGCCCGACCGCCCGGCCGGCAGCTACCAGGTCCAGTGGCGGGTGACGTCCGCCGACGGCCATCCCGTCTCGGGATCGTTCACCTTCACGACCACGACGGCCACGGGAGGCACCCCCCTCGTGAGCGCCACCGCGATCCCGTCCACCTCGCCCACCCCGTCGAGCACCGCCGCACCCGGTTCTGCCAGTCCGAGCAGCTCCAGCAGTGCGGGCAGTCCGAGCAGCTCCAGCAGTGCGGGCAGCCCCAGGGCCTCCACGAGCGCCGCCGTCGTGGACCCGGTGTCGCAAGGGACTTCCGGCTCCAGCGGCACGCTCATCGCCGTTGCGTCCGCCGTAGTGGTGGTCCTGGCCGGGGTGGGGGCCTACGTCGGTTACCGCCGGCGACGAGACTGACCGGGCAGCTTCCCGCCCGAGGAGAAGGCGGGCCGGGACGCGCGCAGGGGCGGCCCCGGAGATCCGGGACCGCCCCTGCGTCGACGGCAGGCCGTCGAGGAACCGGCCGTCGAGAAGACCGGCCGTCGAGAAAACCGGCGGTCGAGAAAACCGTCAGGGGACGATGAGCCCCAACGTCTGGGTGCGGGCCTTGGCGAAGCGCTGCGCGACATCGGCCCAGTTGGCGACGTTCCACCATGCCTTGACGTAGTCCGGCTTCACGTTCTTGTAGTCCAGGTAGAAGGCGTGCTCCCACATGTCCAGCATCAGCACCGGGACCAGGCCGAGGGCCAGGTTGGACTGCTGGTCGTAGAGCTGGACGTTGAGCAGCTTCTGCCCCACGGAGTCCCAGGCCAGGATGGACCAACCGGAACCCTGGATACCCAGGGCGGTGGCGGTGAAGTGCTTCTGGAAACCCTCGAAGCTCCCGAAGTTCTCGTCAATCGCCGCCGCCAGTTCACCGGTCGGCTTGTCGCCGCC
>JBPBQU010000681.1:0-1901 GCA_050955085.1 Janthinobacterium lividum
CCCCTCGTCGCCCGCGCCCATGCCGGCGTCCTGGTCACCGTGATCCAAGCCATCACTGACCGGATCGGTGCGGCGATCCTGTCAGGGGCGGATCTCGAGGCGATCGCCCGGAAGCTGCACGATGATGCGGACGTCACGCTCACGGACGCCTCCGAGAACTTCCGCGCCACAAAGGCAAGGATCACCGCGGATGGCTGATGATCAATCGCCTCTCGGGTGGCATCGATCCATCGACGAACGGCTGCACCGTGCACTCCTCCTGCGAACCGTCCTACCTCGCGGCCTCGGGCGGTCCGTGCGTCGTCGCCGATCAGCTGCTGGGCCTGGATGGTCTGCACCTGCTCGCCCTAAACCCCCTCGGCAACGGCATCGACTCCGCCCCTGGCGCTGAGCACCCGCGGGGGGTGCTGCGCCTGATCGTGGAGACCGACCGGCCCGAGCTGGTCGCCTGCCGGACCTGCGGCGTCCTCGCCGCCGACCACGGCCGCCGCGAGCACCGCCTGGCCGACGCTCCCTGCTTCGGTACCCCGGTGCAGCTGGTCTGGCGCAAACGGCGCTGGCGCTGTCGCGAACCACGCTGCCCGACCGGTGTCTGGTCCGAGGAGCACCCGGCCCTGCCGGCGCGAGCCAAGCTCACCAACCGGGCTGTGGCCTGGGCGATGCAGACGCTGCGCTGGGACGACTCCACCGTCTCTGCCCTGGCCCGCCAGCTCGGGGTGGACTGGCACACCCTCATGGACGCCATCCGCATCCATGCCGTCGAGCACCTCGACGACGAACCCGCCCGCGCGCTGCGACTGGCTGGTGTCAACACCCTCGGGGTCGATGAGCACATCTGGAGGCCGTCAGCCCGCCACCGCGACCGGGCCGTCACCTCCATCGTCGACCTCACCCGCGACCCGGACGGCGAGGTCCACGCCCGCCTGCTCGACGTCACCCTCGGCCGGTCCGGACCGGTCTATGCCACCTGGCTGCGAGCTCAGCCCCGCCAGCTCATCAACGGCATCGCTCACGCCGCCCTGGACCCCTTCCGCGGGTATGCCAACGCCATCCGCAGTGAACTACCCGACGACACCGTGACCGTCCTGGACGCCTTCCGCGTCGTGAAGCTCGCCTCCACCGCGATGGACGACGTCCGTCGTCGCGTCCAGCAGACACCCTGGGCCGGCGCGGGCACCGCAACGACCCGCTGTACCGGATCCGCCGGTTGCTGACCACGGCCCGGGAAAACCTCAACGACCGCGGCCGGACGCGTCTCGAAGCGGCGTTGCAAGCGGGTGACCCCGGCCTGGAGGTGACCGTCGCTTGGCACGCCTACCAAGACCTACGCTCGATGTTCCACGCCCCGACGCCGGCGGCTGGTCGGGTCATCGCTCAGCGGGTGCTCGCCTCCTTCCACCGCCGTCCGATCCCGGAGGTCGCGCGGCTGGGGCGGACGCTGCGGTCGTGGCGGAGTGAGGTGATGGCCTACTTCGACGACGACCCGGCCCGGTACGGGATTAGCAACGGCGGCACCGAAGCGATCAACCTCATCATCGAGAAGACCCGCCGCCTGGCCCACGGGTTCCGCAACTTCACCAACTACCGCATCCGCATCCTGCTCGCCGCCGACGGCACCAGGCCCTGGCGGCGACGGCGACGACGCGGGTCAGGGTGAGCTACCCACCCACAGATCCGGAGAGCCCGAAAACTGACCCCTTTCCGACGGGCGGGTTCAAGCGCCAGTTTTCACCCGCCGTTGACAGCGTCGGTCACGAGACCGCGAGCTCAACGCCGGGAAGGTTCGCGGTGACTCCCACAGTGCCTGACCTGGCATCGGGGACGCGGGACCTCCCGCGCCAGGCCGGTGACGCCTTCCCACAAGTCGTCGTCCTCACCGGCGGGTGGCCGACGACTTCCCG
>JBPBQU010000682.1:0-1895 GCA_050955085.1 Janthinobacterium lividum
GCCCGGTGCGAATCGCTGCGCTTCCCGGGCCCAGTTCGTGAGCAACGACGTCGGCGCTACGAGCAGGGTCGGCCCCGCGACTGTTCCCTCCTCGCGTTCGTGCAACAGCAGGGCGAGAACCTGGATCGTCTTGCCCAGCCCCATGTCGTCGGCCAGTACGGCACCCAACCCGCGCTCGTCCATGAACGCCAACCACGCAAGACCCCGCCGCTGATACGGGCGCAGTTGCGCATCGAGGTCCCTCGGCTGCTTCACGTCAGGCACGGCCGGGGTGGCGTCGAACAATCCCCGCACCCACCCGGTCGCCCGGACCTCTCCGAGCGGAACCGGGAGGTCCGCCTCGAGCAGTTCGCCCAGGAGTTCCCCGAGCGACCCGCCCAGCTCGGCGGCCCCGGCGCTGGCCTCACGCAGGTAGCGCCGCGCGTCCGCGAGGTGCCGGGTGTCCAGCCGGACCCATTCGCCGCGCAGTCGCACGAGGTCGCTCTTCTCCGCCGCCAACCGGGCGAGTTCCTCGTCGGTCAGGACGTCGTCACCGAGGGCGACGGACCACCTCCAGGACAGCAGACCGGACAACCCGATGGCCGCGTCCTCCTGCGGACCCACACCCAGCTGCAGTGTCGTCTCACGACGCGCCCACTCACGAGGGAGGAGGAGATCGATACCACCCTCCTGCAGCGCCTGACGCCCCCGGTCCACCAGCTCCGTGACGTCGGTCGTGGACAGCCACAGCGTGCCCGCCTCGAACGGGTCCCGTTCCGCGTGCTGCAGGGCGGGGATGAGGTCGAGGGTTCGGGCCAGACCGTCCTGCAGGGCTTCGCGTGCGGTGTCGTCCGCGTGCAGGCGCGACAGGGTGACCGGGGCGTCCTCGTCGATGCGGAGCAGGAACTCCAGCGGCCAGCGGTCCCCACCGACTCTCGCCAGGCCGTCATCGTCCAGGGACGGCGACGGCTCGTCCAGGCGCAGCACGAGAGCGAACCGGCGGGCGCGGGCGGAGGTGGCCCACCGTTGCAGGTCGGCGGCCAGGGCGGGCCGTGGTTGCGTGAGGGCAGCATGGGTCCGCAACGCCTCGACCAGCGGAGCGCCATCCCCACCGGGACGCAACCGCTTTGCCACGAGGGCCGGGATCCACCCGGCCAGGAGCCGGTCGACGACCTCGTCGGCCGGTTGCCCGGTACGGGGCGCTCCGGAGTGGCCGGTGGCGACGGCGGCGCGCAGGGCGGCCGGTAGTGCGCGTGCGCGCCCGATCCGCCACGAGACCACGTCGTGGTCCTCGACGAGGCGCCAGCCGGCCCGGTCACCGTCAAGGACCGGGAGGACGCGGCCGTTGTGTACGAGGCGTTCGGCGTCGATCGCCAGTTCACGCAGGAAACCGACCTCGGGGCTCTCGGAGAACTGCGGTGGCAGCGGGGACAACAGTGCGTCCAGGCTTTGCGTGGAGGAAGGGACCGCGACGCCCACCAGGACGGGGGCCAGTGCGTCGGCGCTCTCCCCCGCGCTGACCGGGCGCCCCTGCTGCACCGGGAGTAGCAACCAGAGCTGTCGTGCCGGGGCCGCCACCGCCAGGGACCAGGCGGCCGCGTCGCCACCCCACGTCCGTGTCACCCGGCGCCGCGCCTGCGACGTCACCGCCCGGGGGTGGCGTCGACCGGTGGTCGTGCGGGTCACGCCCTCGATCCACCACGCGAGCCCCATGGTGGGGATCGAGGTGGTGGGGATCGAGGTGGCGTGCAGGACCAATTCGGTGGGCGCCGGAATGGACTCGGGTGTCGCGTCGGGTCGCGGCGAGGAGGTCAGGTCGGCGCTCACGAGGGACATTGTGGACGACGGGTCCGACACGACCCGGGAGGAGCGGTGGGACCCGGCGACGCAGAGACTGCAGACGTGGCGCGCAAGCA
>JBPBQU010000683.1:0-1888 GCA_050955085.1 Janthinobacterium lividum
GAAGGCGATCGCCACCCCGAGCAGCTCGAACGTCTCCTCCACCGTGTACTCGAGCACCACCGGCCAACTGGTCTCGGACCAGCCCGCCCCGACAAGGCTCCCCCCGACGGCCTCGAGGACGGCTGAACCCAGCACGAAGAGGAAGCCCCCGGCGACGAGCTCCAGCGCGATCGTCCTCGGTAGCGAGAACATCATCGGCGCCACCGCGAGCACGAAAACCACCACGACGGGAAGGGCGACGAGAACCCACCCGTACCGGAAGATGCCGTCATCCCGACCGGTGAGGTCGGTGATGTGTCCGCTCAGCTGTTCGTGCAGTCCGGCGATCTCGTCGGCCGAGACGAAGAGCATGGCAACACCCAGGAGAAGCCAACTGAGGCCGTGCCGGGTACGTCGCGCGCGGGCACGGCGACCGATCTCGAGGCAGACGAGACCCAGCAGGCCCTCCTGCAGCGAGGCCCACCAGGTGGGGACGTTGCTCTCCTGGTCGAGATCGAAGGTGTAGTAGCCACGATCGAGGTGACCGAGACCGAGATAGACGATGTCGCTCACGAGGCTCAACCCGAGCAGGACGAGAGCAACGGTCACCAGGACGCGGAACAGGGTGAGCGGGCGGACAGCGAGGGTGATCACGAGAACTCCAACACCTGGGATGCGAACGGCAGGTGAACAGGGTGCCCGTCCGGAAACCTTGAGACCAACGGAGGCCGACGTCTGACCGGGCATGTCTGCGACCAATGACCCGACCGCCACACAACATTGCGATGAGTCACCGCACCTTGACGCAGAGCACCACCCAGGACGGGCACCGGGTGTGAGCGAATGAATTCAGGGTGGCAGCGCGCGGCCAGACCGGGCCGTCGACGTTCCCGGAGTGCACTCACACTCGGTTCACCGTCCTTGACTTTCTGCTTAACGGTTCCAGCAGGGAACGCCTTGCATTCCTGCGCCGAGACCGGGGACTTCGTCCGGGGCGAAGCGGAAACAGGAACCGTCGTGTGATTTGACCGTGCGCCGACGTCGAATCGGACCACTATGGTCTTCGACCACGATCATGGCCCGCCGTTCAGGAGTTCGTCTCGATGTTCACCGTACTCATTCCCGTCGGCCCTCAAGACGCCGAGCTGCCGCGAGTGCACGACACCCTGGACAGTCTGCGCGCGCATGAGAACGCCGACGACATCCGGTTGATCCTCGTGGACGATGCACTGCGTGCCCGCCCGGAACTGTCCGCGCTCGACTGGCCCACTCCCCCCACGGTGGTGCGCACCCCCCTCTGGGAGGGTGGGAAACCGCCCTACTTCAAGAGCGCACTGGTAGCCGGTGCGCTCGAGGGACTGCGGGCAGCAGGTGAGGGAAACCCCGAGTTCTGCCTCAAGATGGACACCGACGCCCTGGTCATCGCACCGTTCGCCGACAAGGTGCGCGCTGCGTTCCGCCGCGACCCGGAGTTGGGCATGGTCGGCTCCTACGACCGCCGGTGCACCGGAGACCGCCGCGATTGGACGCACAAGGGGCGGGTCATCGCCTCGGCCCCCAGACCTTTCACGGTATGGCGCCGAGCCACGAGGTTCCGTATCCCGACGGGGGTCTGGTACAAACGGCGGGCCCTGCGCAACCGTGCACAGGAGTTGATCGGCGCCGCCCAGGCGAACGGTTATGAACTCGGCGCCCACTGCCTCGGCGGCGCCTACGCGGTCTCGGGCGGTTTCTTGCAACACCGCGATCTACTCGACTTCCGCCCGTGGATCCACACCTGGGATTGCGGCGAGGACGTCACCGTGAGCCTTCTGGTGTTCGCTGCGGGTCTGGGCATCCGCGGAATGGTGGACCGGGACGAACCCTTCGGGTTGGCTTTCCAGGGACTGCCTGCGGATCCGGACTGGCT
>JBPBQU010000684.1:0-1799 GCA_050955085.1 Janthinobacterium lividum
CCGCTGTGGCGGACCTGCTCGACGCCGCCGGGGGGCCGGTGCGCACGGTGGAGGGGTTCGCGGCGCTGCGTCGCAGCGTGGGTGCGGACCTGACGACGCGGACGGGTGTCGCGGTGGAGTGGACGCTTCGGGTCCTACGCTCGGCCGCGGACGTCGAGCGGCGCATCTCGCGCACCACGAGCCTGTCGCTGGTCCCCTCGCTGGCCGACATACGTGCCCAGTTCACCTCGCTGGTGCATCCGGGTTTCGTCGCGCAGAGCGGGGTGGAGAGGCTGCCGGACCTGCTGCGTTACCTGCAGGGGATCGGGCGACGGCTGGAGTCGATGCCCGACAACCCGCAGCGGGACCGGGTCCGGATGGCGGAGTTCGCCCGGGTCGCCGAGGAGTACGCCCAGCGCGTGCGCCGGGCCGGTCCGGTGCTGAGCCCGGACCTCGCGCGGGTGCGGTGGACGCTGGAGGAGCTGCGTCTGCAGAAGTTCGCCCAGGGCGTCGCCACGGCACACCCCGTGAGCGATGAACGCGTGATGAAGGCCCTCGCCGAGATCGGGTGACGCGGTGGCGGGTGCGCCGTCCTGGGGTCGGGGCACCCGTAGCTGAGGGTTCTGGGGGTTCTCAGGACCGCAGCCGCGGATCGGGGTGCAGTTGGCTCGGCCCGCAGACACGCTGCCGGGACCGACGCTGAGGAGCTTCTTCGTGACGAACACGCCAGGCCGCACGGATTCTCGTCCCCGGGTCACCGCCCCCGTCCGGACCCGGACGGCGCACCTGCGGGTGGACGGTGACGACCACGTCGTCGATCTCGACACCCGGGTGACCCTGTTGGACGCGTTGCGCGACCGGCTGGGCAACCACTCGCCCAAGAAGGGCTGCGATCACGGCCAGTGCGGGGCCTGCACGGTGCTGCTCGACGGCCGCCGCACGCTGTCCTGCCTCACGCTGGCGGCCCAGGCCGACGGGCAGGAGGTGACGACCGCCGCCGGGTTGGCTCCGCAGGGGCGACTTCATCCGGTGCAGCAGGCCTTCCTCGACGCCGACGGACTGCAGTGCGGTTACTGCACCCCGGGACAGGTGTGTTCCGCGGTGGGTGTCCTGGCCGAAGCCGCCGCCGGCTACCCCAGCCACGTCAGCGCCGATCTGGAGGCGCCGGTGGAACTCGATGCGCAGGAGGTTCGGGAACGTATGAGTGGGAATCTGTGTCGCTGCGGGGCCTACGTCGGGATCGTCGAGGCGGTTCTCAGCTCCGCTGCGGCGGACGGCGGTGCGTCGGCGTGAAACCCTTCGACTACCAGCGCGCCACGGACGCGGGGAGCGCCGTGACGGCCGTCGCGCAACACCCCGGGGCGATGTTCCTGGGGGCGGGGACGAACCTGGTGGACCTTCTCAAGCTGGGACTCACCGACCCCGACCTTCTCGTCGACGTCACCCGGTTGCCGCTGGACACCGTGGAGGAACTCTCCGGCGGAGGCCTGCGGATCGGCGCGACCGTGCGCAACTCCGACCTCGCCGCCCATCCCGTCGTTCGCCGCGACTACCCCGTCCTGGCCCGGGCCCTGCTCGCGGGTGCCTCGGGACAGATCAGGAACATGGCGACCACGGCCGGCAACCTGTTGCAGCGCACCCGCTGCGTGTATTTCTACGATCCTTCGACGCCGTGCTCGAAACGTGAACCGGGGTCGGGTTGCTCGGCCATCGGAGGTTTCACCCGCTACCACGCGATCCTGGGCGCCTCTCAGCACTGCATCGCCGTACACCCCTCCGACATGGCCGTGGCCCTCGCTGTGCTGGACGCGACCGTGGTC
>JBPBQU010000685.1:0-1773 GCA_050955085.1 Janthinobacterium lividum
TCCGACACGCTGTCCTAGCACGATGTCCCACTCTCCGAGCCGGGGTCAAACGGGCCTGTGCACAGGCCGGTTGACAACCTGTGGATGGAACGGGGGTGGTTGTGCACAGGTGGTGGACAAACCTGGGGACAACTGCCGGTCAGGTGGCGCCCGGTTGCGTGGGACGGGGGTTGACCTGCAACGATGCTGTCCACGGCATGTGGAGACAAAAGAATTCCGAGAACGGCGGAATGGCGGTGAGGTTGCGCTGCGGTAACGGCCGCGACGGCCCAGCCACGACGGTGGCGTCCGCCAGGGACGTCCTCCGGTTGGCGGTACCCGCCCTGGGGGCACTGGTGGCCGAACCCCTGTTCCTGCTCGCGGACTCCGCCATCGTCGCCACCCTGGGGACCCTCCCGCTCGCCGGTCTCGGGATCGCCGGGGCGGTGCTGGGCACCGCCGTCAGCGTCTTCGTCTTCCTCGCCTACGCCACCACGGCAGGTGTGGCGCGCCGCCTCGGGGCCGGGAACGAGAAGGGTGCCCTGAGCCAGGGCGTCGACGTCATGTGGCTCGCGCTCGGCCTCGGAGTCCTCACCTCGATCGTCGTCCTCACCCTCGCCGGACCCGTCGTGGACGCGCTCGGGGTCTCGGCTGCGGCTCGCCCGTACGCCCTCACCTACCTGCGCTTCAGCATCGTCGGGCTGCCCGGGATGCTCGTCGTCCTGGCTACGACCGGTGTGCTGCGCGGGTTGCTGGACACCCGGACACCGTTGGTCGTCGCCGGCACCGGGGCCGTGCTCAACGTCGCCCTCAACCTGCTGCTCGTGCACGGTGTCGGTTGGGGCATCGCCGGATCGGCCATCGGGACGGCCGTGACGCAGGTGCTGATGGCCCTCGCACTCGCCGTCGTGGTGGTGCGGGGGGTGCGCCGGACGGGTGCTCGCGTCTGGCCGCGTCCGATCGGCATCCTGCGCAACGCCCGGGAGGGGTTGCCGTTGCTCGTGCGCACGATCACGTTGCGGGTCGCGGCCCTGCTCACCACCTTCGTCGCCGCGGCCCAGGGTGATGCCGCCATCGCCGCCCACCAGGTCGCGAACACCATCTGGACGACGACGGCACTCACGCTGGACGCGCTGGCGATCGCGGCGCAGGCCCTGGTCGGACGGGCCCTCGGCGCTGTGGAGGTGGCAGGGGTCAGGATGACGATCCGTCGGATGGCCCGGTGGGGCGCCGGTACCGGGGTGGTCCTGGGCATCGCCGTCGGCCTCGGCGCCAGCCCGCTCGCGGGTCTCTTCGCTCCCGATCGTGACGTCCAGCGCTACCTCACGGCGACGTTGGTCGTGCTGGCCGCGTGCCTGCCCCTCGCCGGGTGGGTCTTCGTCCTGGACGGTGTGCTCATCGGCGCCGGTGACGGGAAGTACCTCGCCGGTGCGGGAATCGTCACCCTGGCCTGTTACGTGCCCCCGGCCCTCGTCGTGCTCGACGTGGGCCCGCCGGGGCGCGCCGGGCTGGTCTGGTTGTGGGTCTGCTTCGCGGGGGTCTACTCGCTCGCTCGGTTGGCGACCCTCGTGCGACGGGTGCGCGGTGACACCTGGATGGTCACGGGTGTCTGAGCTGCCGGAGCACCGGCTCGGTCGGGACCGCCCCGTCTCCTCCCTCCAGGACGGCGGGCGATCGTCGCAGGAGTCGGGCGGTGGCTGGTCGGGACCCCCTTCGTGAGCACGCCCACAGCGAACGCGGCCCGCCGGGCTTGCCTTCGGTGTGGGGGGCACGCATGCTCGACAAGTGTCCTCG
>JBPBQU010000686.1:0-1760 GCA_050955085.1 Janthinobacterium lividum
TGGTCTTCACGGTTCCTGCTGCTGCTGCCTCTACCCAGGTGGTGGCTGGCACGATCGCCGGTCTCCAGTACCCCGTCACGATCACCGACCAGGCTGGCATCAGTGGGACCGGTGGCGCCTGGAATATCGCCGGAAGCTCGGACGTGACTGTCGAGCAGTGACAGCTCTGATTTTCTGAGCATCGTTTTGTGAGGGGTGCGGGCGCAAGCTCGCACCCCTCACTCATTGGCGAGCAAATCACCATTCCTAGTTACCAAGACGCCGGCCGATGGTTGACACGTCAGTGCTTCCTTTTAGCGGCATCTGCAATGGGGACGGGCTGCACTCATCTCAGTGCTCGGCGCAGCCTCACCACCACCGGCTCTAGGCTGGTCAGCATGTCCTGGCTCCAGACCGACCCTGCCCGGGTGGCGGTGATCATCCCCTGCCTCGACGAAGCGTCCGCGATCGGCGGCGTCGTCGACGATGTCCTGGCCGCGATCCCCGGGGCCGTGGTCTACGTCTACGACAACCGCAGCACGGACGGCACCGCTGACGTCGCCCGCCGCCACGGCGCGGAGGTCTGCTACGAGCCGCGCCCGGGTAAGGGCAACGTCATCCGCCGTGCCTTCGCTGACGTGGATGCCGATGTCTACGTCCTCATCGACGGGGACGATACCTACGACGCGTCCGTGGCGGGAGAACTGGTCGAGAAACTGATCACCGAGGGTCTCGACCATGTCGTCGGGGTCCGGCGGGCGAGCACGTTCACCGCCTACCGGCGTGGTCACGCCGCCGGGAACCGGGCGTTGAACCAGGTGGTGTCGAGAGTGTTCGGGGAACCTGTCACGGACATGCTCAGTGGGTACCGGGTCATGTCGCGGCGGTTCGTGAAGTCCTTCCCGGCGATCTCGCGGGGTTTCGAGGTCGAGACCGAACTCACCGTGCATGCCGTGAACCTGCGGGTTCCGCAGGCCGAGGTGCCGGTCGGTTTCCGGGATCGGGCGGCGGGGTCGGAGAGCAAACTACGCACCTACCGCGACGGGTTCGCCATCCTCTGGTGGATCACCCGCCTCGCCCGCTACGAACGCCCGCTGCCCGTGCATGCGCTCCTCGGCGGGGTGTTCGTCGTCGTCGCCCTGGCGCTGGGGATTCCCATCGTTGTCGAGTTCGCGCAGACGGGGTTGGTGCCGAAGTTCCCCACGGCAATCCTCGCGTCGGCGCTGATGATGATCGCGGTGCTCGTCACGGCGGTCGGGATCATCCTGCAGGCGGTGCGCCACGCCTCGGACGAAGCCTCCCGGTTGGTGTACCTGCAATACCCCAGCCCTCGCGGCCTCCAGGTAGAGATCCGTGACGCCCGCGTCGATGTCCGGGGCGATGTCCACGATGACGAGCGGGCAGGATGGCAGTGAGGGGAGTTCTGGCCTTCCTGGTCAAAGCCGTTGTTGGTCTGATCGCCCTGCAGGCGGTGTTCCTGCTTCTCCTCGTGGCGGCGCAGGCCGTCCCGAACAAGCCGATCATCGACCACCTCGCCCAGGCTGTGCAGAGCGGCGACTACGGGGTCGACTACACCCCCGACGGGGTCGGGGGTACGGCCGACCGCTTCACCGAGTGCGTCCTGCTCGGGTACGGGGTCAGTTCACCCGATGACCCCCGCAGCGTGTGGGACCGGGCCAGCGGTGGGCCGCGGTTGTCGTCCTGCGATGACGGGGTGGGAGAGATTCAGCAGCTCGCATCGGGGCAGACGTTCATCACCCCGCTGAACTACTTCCGCTACT
>JBPBQU010000687.1:0-1748 GCA_050955085.1 Janthinobacterium lividum
ACCGGACCTCCCTCGTGTCCGGGGTCGTGCTCGGCGCGCTGGGGGCGGGTGTGGCCTACGCCGGACGCACTGTGCTGCAGGGTGTGCGCCTCTCCTGGAAGCGCCGGTGAGATGATCCGCGGGTGGTCCTGTCCAAACCCGCCAGTTGGTTCCTGCTCGCCTTCGGGGTCTGGAGCTGGATCATCTGGCCCACGTTCCTCAAGAACATCTGGGCCGATCCGCGTTCCTTCGACCACGGCGCGCAGCCGTTCCTGCTCGTCCACCTCGTGCTCGTCGTGGTGAGCCTCGTCCTCGGAACGGCGATCGGTGTGCTGGGGATCCGCGGTGTCCGGGCCGCTCGTCCAGCCTGATGTGCGCGGTGGGGGTTTCCTGGTCCCGTACCGGTTCTCCTGGCCGGGTCGTCCCGAGGTGGGGGAGCCCCGGGTTCCTGGAGCTCAGCCTCCGGGTGGGTGCATGAGGCTGCTCAGCCGCACGACACCGGACCCGAACCCGTTCGTCGAGGCGTCGTTTATCGCTTTCCCGGGCGAGCAGGGCCGTGGCGGTGACCTGTCCGCCCAGTGAATCCAGCTGGAGCTCCACCAGCGGGAATCTCCCCGCGAACTCGGCGGACCCGACGAGCGCATCCCGCACGGAAGCCAGCTCCGCGGCGGAGTGCGCGACGGCGCTGACGCACAACGCGCCACCCCACACGGCCCGCACCGCGGTTTCCATGTCCGCGACGTCCCCGGCGGTCGAGACGTTCAGGACGTGGTGCGACGGATCGTTCTCGGCCCCTGCTGCGAGCTCCTCCGCGCTCACCGTGGGCTGGTCGATCCACAGCAGGCCGTACCCCGCGACGGCCTCGGCGCGCATCGAAGCCGCCTGCAACGCATCGTCGGTGGCCCGCGCCGGATCCAACGCCTGCCACCCACCCGCTGGTTCAGGGCAGGGGCTGGCGAAGGACGGCTCCGGTGCGTGCGGTTGCTCGGCCGAACCGGCGGAGCGGGCGGGCGCGGTGAGCCGGATCGCGCCACCCTGCGGTGTCCCGGTGATGACGAAGGACCCGTACCGGCTCTCGAGCAACGACTCGTAGGAACCGGTGGGGAGGGACGCGAAATCGAAGTCGATCAGGTCTGATCCCGCGCACTGCGGGGGCATCGAGGCGGCGACCGCCCCGACACACAGTTGCGGGCCGTGGCCCTCGTCCTGCAGGACGGTGCCGGTGGCCTCGAAGGGCCCGGTGTTCTCGTCGGGGACGAGATCGGGGCGTGTGACGTCGGCAGGCGCCAGTGTGGGTGGATCGGTGGGTCTTCGAATCTGAGTGTGAGTAGGTGGGCCTAACCGTTGCTGGACTGCTGGCTCGATCTCGCGGTCATGCCGATGGCCGAGTGGTCGTCGAGTGCTGCGCGACAGCTCTCGGCCGGGGACTCCGCTGCGTCCGCCAGTTGATCACCTTGAACGGTTGCGGCGGACGGCGGCGCGCACGAGGTCCTGGAAGGCTGCCTCGTGCAGGACGTCGCCCTCGGCCAGCTCGTAGGAGCGGCGCTGGTTGCCTCCCAGTTCACCGTTGAAGAGGCCCTGGGGGTCGTCCAGGGATGCCCCGTACGCGAACCCGAGCTTGACCTTGCTCTTGAAGATGTTCCCCACGATGAGCGGGCCCTGCAGCTCCCAGACGGGAGAGCCCATGTACTTCCACTGCTCGACGATGTCGGGGTCGACGTCCAGGATCAGCCGCCTGGCTCGGGCCAAGCCGGCGCCGCGCCAGTCGG
>JBPBQU010000688.1:0-1736 GCA_050955085.1 Janthinobacterium lividum
CGAGTCGGACGCGGTCGGCGCGGAGTTCGACCTGTTGCTGCGCAGCATTCCCAACGTCATCCAGGACGGCGTCCCACCGGGGGGCGAGGACGACTTCGTCGTGCTCGAGGAGGTCGGCACCCGCCCCGAACTTCCCGCGGGCCTCGACGGGTGGCGTGACCACCTCGAACTGGGGGAGAAGCTCGGCGCGATCGACATGGAGCGTGGTGCGAAGGTCGGCGGGTCGCGTTTCTACTTCCTCACCGGCGTGGGTGCGCTGCTCGAACTCGCACTGCTCAACATGGCGGTGGCCAAGGCTGTCGCGAACGGGTTCACCCCGATGATCACCCCCACGCTGGTGAAGCCGGAGATCATGGCGGGCACCGGGTTCCTCGGTGCCCATTCGGCTGAGATCTATCACCTGGAGGAGGACGACCTCTACCTCACGGGCACGTCCGAGGTCGCGCTCGCCGGGTACCACTCGGAGGAGATCGTCGACCTCAGCGCCGGACCGAAGCGGTACGCGGGCTGGTCGGCCTGCTATCGCCGGGAGGCCGGCTCCTACGGCAAGGACACCCGGGGGATCATCCGGGTGCACCAGTTCCACAAGGTCGAGATGTTCTCCTACTGCCGTCCCGAGGACGCCGCCGCCGAACACCAGCGGTTGTTGGGCTGGGAGAAGGACATGCTCGCGGCGGTCGAGGTGCCCTATCGGGTCATCGACACCGCCGCGGGTGACCTCGGGTCCTCGGCTGCGCGCAAGTTCGACTGCGAGGCCTGGGTGCCGTCCCAGGGTGCGTACCGCGAGCTGACGTCGACCTCGAACTGCACGACGTTCCAGGCCCGTCGCCTCGGGGTGCGTGAACGCATCGAGGGCGGGACCCGTCCGGTGGCGACGCTGAACGGCACCCTCGGTACGACCCGGTGGATCGTCGCGATCCTGGAGAACCACCAGCAGGCCGACGGTTCCGTGCGGGTGCCGGCGGCGTTGCGGCCCTTCCTGGGCCTCGATGTCCTGACCCCGCTCGCCTGACCCAGCTGACGTGATCCCGCTCACCTGGTCCCGCTGAGGTGAACCGGCGTTCCCTGTGCGGGGAACGGACCCGCCGGCCCGTGTCGTCTCCCGATCGGCGACGGGCAACTAAGGTCGAGAAGTGACTGCGGGACTGCGGGGCGTGCTGGTCGCGCTCGATGTCGACGGAACCATCGTCGACCACGACGAGGCATTGTCCGAGCGCGTCCGGGAGGCGGTGCGGTCGCTGCACACCTCGGGTGCGCACGTCGTCATCGCCACCGGACGATCGCTGCACGGCACCCTTCCCGTCCTGCAACGACTGGGTCTGCACGACGGTGGCGCGTACGTCATCTGTTCCAACGGCGCCGTCACCGCCAGGCTCGACCCGGACGTCGAGGACGGTTACCGGATCGTCTCGTTGCACACCTTCGACCCGTCGGGAGTGGCAGAGCTGTTGCGTGAGCACCTGCCGACGGGATTGTTCGCCGTCGAGGTCCTCGGGCGCGGGTTCAAGTTGACGGCCCCTTTCCCCGACGGTGAGTTGACGGGGGAGATGGAGGTCGTCCCCTTCGACGAGCTGTTCACCGAGCCGGTCATGCGCGTCGTCGTCCGCAGCCCCGACCACACCTCCGCGCAGTTCTCCACCCTCGTGGCAGAGGTCGGCCTGCACGGCGTCGCCTATTCGGTGGGCTGGACGGCGTGGCTCGACCTCGCCCCCGACGGGGTCACCAAAGCCAGTGCC
>JBPBQU010000689.1:0-1732 GCA_050955085.1 Janthinobacterium lividum
GGACGACCAGCGACTTCGCACCGATGGGCACGACCGTGCCGGCCTTCAGCGGAGCGCTGTCCGCTCCACGGCCCGCCGTGTCGACCACGGTCTCCCACTCCTTCGAGAACTCCTCGCTGGGCAGGGTGAACTCGACGACGTCATCGTGGGCGTTGAAGTACAGGATGAAGTTCACGTCGATGACGCGCTCACCGCGGGCGTCGCGACCACGGATGCCGTTCCCGTTCAGGAACACCCCGATGGAGCGACCGAAACCGGAGTCCCAGTCCTCGGGCTGCATCTCGTCGCCGTCGGGCGTGAGCCACACGATGTCCGGCAGCGGCTCGCCCTCGCCGCGGCGCACCGGGCGGCCGTCGAAGAAGCGCGCACGACGGAAGGTCGGGTGCTCCTTCCGGAGCCGGGTGACGGCGGCGACGAACTCGACCAGCGGAGTGTCCGCCCGGTCCCAGTGCACCCAGGAGATCTCCGAGTCCTGCGCGTAGGAGTTGTTGTTGCCGCCCTGCGAGCGGCTCAGCTCGTCGCCGTGCAGGATCATCGGCACGCCCTGCGAGAGCAGCAGCGTGGCGAGGAAGTTGCGCTGCTGACGGGCGCGGATGGTGAGCACCCGCTCGTCGTCGGTGGGACCCTCGACGCCGCTGTTCCAGGACCGGTTGTGCGACTCCCCGTCGTTGTTCCCCTCGCCGTTCGCCTCGTTGTGCTTCTCGTTGTAGGAGACGAGGTCGGCGATGGTGAAGCCGTCGTGCGCGGTGACGAAGTTGATCGAGGCCACCGGGCGGCGGCCGTCCTGCTCGTAGAGGTCGGCCGAGCCGGTGAAGCGGGAGGCGAACTCGCCGAGCGTCGAGGCCTCGCCCCGCCAGAAGTCGCGGACGGTGTCGCGGTACTTCCCGTTCCACTCCGTCCACTGCGGGGGGAAGTTGCCGACCTGGTAGCCGCCGGGCCCGATGTCCCAGGGCTCGGCGATCAGCTTCACCTGGGAGACGATCGGATCCTGCTGCACGAGCTCGAAGAAGGTCGACAGCTTGTCGACGTCGTAGAACTCGCGGGCGAGCGTCGAGGCGAGGTCGAAGCGGAAGCCGTCGACGTGCATCTCGGTGACCCAGTAGCGGAGGGAGTCCATGATGAGCTGCAGCGAGTGGGGGTGGCGCACGTTCAGCGAGTTGCCCGTGCCCGTGTAGTCCATGTAGAAGCGCTTGTCGTCCTCGACCAGGCGGTAGTACGCCTCGTTGTCGATGCCCTTGAAGCTGAGGGTGGGGCCGAGGTGGTTGCCCTCGGCGGTGTGGTTGTAGACCACGTCGAGGATGACCTCGATGCCCACGTCGTGGAACGCGCGCACCATCGCCTTGAACTCCTGCACCTGCTGACCGCGGTCGCCGTTCGAGGCGTACTCGTTGTGCGGCGCGAAGAAGCCGATGGTGTTGTAGCCCCAGTAGTTGCGGAGACCCTTGTCGAGCAGCGTCGAGTCCTGCACGAACTGGTGCACCGGCATCAGCTCGATCGCGGTGGCGCCGATGTGCTGGAGGTGCTCGATCATCGCCGGGTGGGCGAGGCCGGCGTACGTGCCGCGCTGGTCCTCGGGGATGTCGGGATGCAGCTGCGTGAGGCCCTTGACGTGCGCCTCGTAGATCACGGTCTCGGCGTAGGGCACCTTCGGGTGCCGGTCGCCGGCCCAGTCGAAGAACGGGTTGGTCACGACGCCGAGCATCATGTGCGCGGCGGAGTCCTCGTCGTTCAC
>JBPBQU010000690.1:0-1713 GCA_050955085.1 Janthinobacterium lividum
GATGACGCGCCCCCGTAACCGCATCGGCAGGGCCGAGGTGGAGCGCACCCCGGCGGCCAGCGCGGCCCGGGTGAAGTCGGGCCACCTCTGGTGGGAGGTGCGCAGGTCGACGTTGAGGATGGCCTCGCCGGTGGTGAAGGTGTCCAAGCAGGGGCCCTGGTCCATCTGCAGCTCGAACAGCTCCAAGTCGTGGGTGGCCGCTGAGCTGCTGGCCATCAGCTGCAGCCTGCCGGTCTCGTCCGAGAGCATGAGCCCGGCAGAGCTGGCTTCGAGTAACTCAACGCACCGTTCGGTCAGGGAGTGCAGGAAGTCCACCAGGTCGAAGTCGTCGACGAGGGTGTCGGCCAGTTCGACGAAGACTTCTGCCATCCGTTGTTCGGCTGTCACGTGGTGCTGGGTCATGAGGATGTCCGCCCTTTTTTTCAGCGTGTCCTTCTATCTACCCGTTTCCGTCGATGTATGTCCACCCCTCGGCGCCCTCATCAGCTCGACAGATGTCGACCAGGACCACTGCCGATCTCCTCGGCCGCCGCATCACGGTGGGTCCTTGTGGCGTCACCGTGGGCTCACACCCCGGGTTGTGACCCGGCGCTCGGATCGCCACCGAGACGCAGACCGCCGACGACGATGTCGGTGGCGACGTCGTTGACGGGACGATCGTCGCTGTAGGCGCGGGCCCGGATCAGCACCAACGCCTGGGCCAGGCTCACGGCGGAGGTCACGCTGACCATCCCGGTGGCCTGGTGGACCACGGCGCGGTCATCGACCAGCGGGAGCGCCCACGGGCCCTGCTCGATCGCCGTTCCCACCGCCCCGATCGTGCAATGACGTCGTCCCTTCGTGGGTGGATGGGACTGCAGGTGAAGCACGACGGTGAGGGCGGCCGCGGCGAACGCCAGCGCCTCGGTGACCTCGGCCTCGGCGAGGACACCGGTCCGGTCGCGATACAGGTCCAGGACCCCGATGCGGATGGCGCCGATGCGCAACGGGAAGGCAAAGATCGCGGCGACACCTGCGTCCAGGGCCGCGGGGGTGAACATCGGCCACCGAGGACCGCCCTCACCACCCGAGGGGGTGTGCGCCAGATCGGACAGCAGGACCGGGCGTCCGCTGCGCGACGCGTCGACGCACGGGCCCTCTCCCAGGGTGAACTGCAGTTCTTCCAGGACAACCGCCGCCCCGTCCGTGGCGGCGGCCAGGCCGAGGGAGGCGTCCTGACTGCTCATCATCGTCAGACCCACCCCGGTCACCGGCAGGGCCCTGGAACACAGTTGGACCAGCAATCGGGGTAGCTCGCCCACACCCGTCGCGGACCCGGACAGCTCGGACAGGATCGAGCGGGTGCGCTCACGACCGTTCACCGTCACCCCGTCTCAGTGCCTTGTCGGTGCATCTCTGGGTCCCTCAGCAGGGGGTCCTCGGACAGCCTAGGGATAACCGGTGAGGTCGAGCGGGTCGGCGGTCGAGACCACGGTGAAGGAATCGCTCAGGCCGGTGCGGTGTAACAACTGGCGCACGCGGGGGGGAACAGCGCGCAGGAACAGGTGGGTGCCGGGGGCCCGGTTGGCTCGCACGAGCACCGACAGCACCGCGCAGTCCAGGAACGTGACGGCAGCCAGGTCGATGACGACGGATACCGGGTGGTCCGCGAGCAAGGACTGCCACGCATCCGTCAACTCGGCGACGTCGGCGGCATCGAGTTCACCGCCCCAC
>JBPBQU010000691.1:0-1700 GCA_050955085.1 Janthinobacterium lividum
ATCGTCGGGGCCGGGCACGCGTCGGCGACGGGCCGCTTCGACGACGAGCAGTTGTTCTACCTGCAGGCACGAGGGATCACCGAGGACGAGGCGCGCCGCCTCGTCGTGCGCGGGTTCTTCGCCAGCATCGTCGACCGCATCGGCATCCCGGAGATCTCGCAGCGCCTCATGAGCACGATCGAGACCGAACTGGCGGCCACCGCCACCCGGTCCAGCGTCCCGTCCGTCGTCACCAACCAGGAGAACTGAATGTCCACCCTCGAGATCCGCGACCTGCACGTGAGCGTCGACGAGGCAGGCGGCACCGTCAAGGAGATCCTGCGCGGCGTCGACCTCACCATCGCCTCCGGTGAGGTGCACGCGGTCATGGGCCCCAACGGCTCCGGCAAGTCGACCCTCGCCTACTCCATCGCGGGCCACCCCAAGTACAAGGTCACGGGGGGTTCCGTCACCCTCGACGGTGCGGACGTCCTCGCCATGACCGTCGACGAGCGGGCCCGCGCCGGGATGTTCCTGGCCATGCAGTATCCGGTCGAAGTGCCCGGCGTCACGGTGTCGAACTTCCTGCGCACCGCCAAGACCGCGATCGACGGTGAGGCCCCCAAGCTGCGTACGTGGGTCAAGGACGTCAAGCAGGCGATGGACGCCCTGAAGATGGACCCGGCCTTCGCCGAGCGCAACGTCAACGAGCACTTCTCCGGTGGTGAGAAGAAGCGTCACGAGATCTTGCAGATGGAACTGCTCAAGCCGAAGTTCGCGATCCTCGACGAGACCGACTCCGGTCTCGACGTCGACGCGCTGAAGATCGTCTCGGAAGGGGTGAACCGCTCCCTCGCGGACGCACAGCCGGGGGTGTTGCTCATCACTCACTACACGCGGATCCTGCGCTACATCAAGCCCCAGTTCGTACACGTCTTCGTGGATGGTCGAGTCGCCGAGCAGGGCGGTCCCGAACTCGCCGACGCCCTCGAGGAGTCCGGTTACGACCGGTTCCTCACCCACGCCTGAGCCGCGGGACACCGAGATGACGGAGGCAGCGAGATGACGGAGGCAGCGAGATGACGCAGGGCAGCGAGACGACGCAGGGCGCTGGGATGACGCAGGGCGCTGGGCTGACGGGCACGACTGCGACGACCGGGGCGATGAGCGCCGCAAGCGGTCCGACCCCGGCGACCGTCGCCGAGGTCGAGGAGGCGCTCAAGGACGTGGTGGACCCCGAACTGGGCATCAACGTGGTCGACCTGGGGCTCGTCTACGGCCTCACGGTCTCCGACGACAACATCGCCACGATCGACCTGACGCTGACCAGCGCGGCCTGCCCGCTCACCGACGTCATCGAGGACCAGACGCAACAGGCGCTCCTGGATGTGGTCGCCGATCACCGCATCAACTGGGTGTGGATGCCGCCGTGGGGCCCGGAGAAGATCACCGACGACGGCAAGGACCAGTTGCGCGCCCTGGGTTTCAACGTCTGACCCCGCAGTCCGGCGGTGGACGTCGCCCGGGGCGCTCAGTCCAATCCGCGTGCGGCCAGCGCCTCACCCACCGCGTGGGCGTGGGCGACGGTGCGGATGAGGGTGGGCACCAGGACTGCTCGCGGGTCTCGCCCCAGCCCGCGAGCATTCGCGGCGTCGTGGGATTGCTCGAGCAGGCCCGCGACGACGGAGAGGTTCGTCAGGGTGAGGACCAGCGCGAGCCCC
>JBPBQU010000692.1:0-1650 GCA_050955085.1 Janthinobacterium lividum
ATCACTAAACACTATATCCCTACACAACCCTCATCCGATCATACCGCGCGCCCGCAATGAATCGAGGGCCTCGTTGAGGATGGCCTCACCGTCGGCATCGCTGCGGCGTTCCTTCACGTACGCGAGGTGCGTCTTGTACGGTTCGTTCTTCAGCGGAGCGGGCGGGTTGCCCTGGTCGGTGCCGGCCGGGAACCCGCAACGTGGGCAGTCCCACGTCTCGGGCGGCTCGACCCCGGACTCCTCCGCGAAGCTGGGCTTCGTCTCGTGCCCGTTGGCGCACCAGTACGAGATACGGATACGGGGTGCGGTGTCTCCCCGTTCCGCCTCGCCCATGGGGCCTGCGCCGACCCTGCTACCACGGATGGCGTTGCCACCTGCCACGTCGGTTGTCTCCCCTCGCCCGTCGGTTCAGAACTCGTTGGTGAAGCGCTCGACGAGGCCGAGCAGCACGATGGTGACGACCCAGACCACGGCGATGGTCACGGTGAACCGGTTGAGGTTTCGCTGAGCCATGCTCGATCCGGACAGGCTCGTCGTGACACCACCCCCGAACATGTCGGAGAGACCGCCGCCCTTGCCCTTGTGGAGCAGGATCAGCAGGGTCAGGAAGAGGCTGGAGACGGCCAGGAGCACCTGCAGCACGATGCGGAGGACGGACACGCGAATCCTTCTCGTCGTGGCCGGCCCGTTCGCACGGACCGCCCAGCTGATCTTTCGTCAGGTCGCACTCAGCGTAGGCCATCGACGACGCTGATCGGGGCAAAGTCGCCGGCTGCACCCCGTGATCTGGCGTGGATCACGCAGGATGATCGCGGTAACGCACGATGGCGGCGAAGTCCCCCGCGTCGGTACTGGCCCCTCCGACGAGGGCGCCGTCGACATCGGCCTGCTTCATGATCGCCGCGATGCTGGCGGGCTTGACGCTGCCGCCGTAGAGGATCCGGACCGCCTGGGCGGTCGCGTCGTCGAAGCGCGCGGCGAGGGCCGAACGCAGGGCCGCGCACACCTCCTGCGCATCCTGCGGGGTGGCGACCTCGCCCGTGCCGATGGCCCACACCGGTTCGTAGGCCACCACGAGCCCCGCGACCTGGGACGCCTCGAGACCCTCCAGGGCCGCGCTGACCTGCGCGACGGTGAACTCGACCTGACTGCGCGCCTTCCGGACCTCCAGGGCCTCACCGACGCAGACGATGGGGGTCAGTGCGTGTTCCAGTGCCTTCTTCGTCTTGGCCGCCACGATGGTGTCGTCCTCACCGTGGTATTGCCGGCGCTCGGAGTGGCCGACGGTGACGTACCGGACGCCCAGCTTGGCCAGTTGCGCGCCGGACACCTCACCCGTGTAGGCGCCGGACTCGTGTGCGGAGACGTCCTGCGCCCCGAGCCCGATCGACAACTTGTCACCGTCGATGAGCGTCTGGACGGTACGCAGGCTCGTGTGCGAGGGCAGCACGACCACCTCGACGGCGGAGTAGTCGTGTTTGGCGTCCTTCAGCGTCCAGTCGAGTTTCTGGACGAGCAGGGTGCCCTGCTGGTGGTCCAGGACCATCTTCCAGTTCCCGGCGATCAGCGGAATGCGGGTCATCGTCGATCCTCATATCTGGGTGGTGGCGGCTCGTCGCCGAGCTCAGGTCGTGGATGCTGCAGGCAGGA
>JBPBQU010000693.1:0-1645 GCA_050955085.1 Janthinobacterium lividum
TGGCACCGGCTTCTCCAACCCGGCTCCGGTGAACGGGTGGACGCCCTGCAGGAAGCGGGAAGTGGTCATGGCGGGTCTCCTGGATCTGACGGTTCGGGGCGGTGCGGGGTGGATCGGCCGGGGTTTGTCAGCCCGGTCCCTCAGATGCTGGTGCCGGCGAACCGGGTGGCCCGGCCCCGCACGTAGACCGCCCAGGTGACGACGGCGCAGACGGCGTAGAAGGCGATGAACACGATGAGCGCAGGGACGAGCGAACCGTGGTCGGTGAGGGAGTTCGCGAACACCCGGGGCACGATGAACCCGCCATAGGCGCCGATACCCGCCGCGATGCCGATGCAGGCCGCAGCCTTCCGCTTGGCCATGGTCAACGCGACCGGGTCCGCGAGGTCGACCCCGGCGCGGAAGATCGCCGGGATCATCCGGTAGGTGGAGCCGTTGCCGACCCCGCTGGCGACGAACAGAACGAGGAAGGAGACGAAGAAGAAGGCGAAACTCTTCGTCGACAACGAGGCGATGACACCGAGGGCACCCAGCGCCATGACGGCATAGGCCGCGATGCTGATGCGCGCACCCGACACCCGGTCCGCGAGCCGGCCGCCGTAGGGGCGGGCCATCGAACCCACCAGTGCGCCGAGGAACGCCAACGTCAGCGGCACCTGGGAGAAACCGATGAAACCCCAGTCGAACGTGACCTGCGGGAACACCGTCTTGATCAGCGACGGGAAGACCCCCGCATAACCGATGAAGGAGCCGAACGTCCCGATGTAGAGGAACGACATGATCCAGGTGTTCTTGTTGCGAGCCGCCGCGGCGTAACCGGAGAAGTCCGCCTTCGCGCTGCTCAGGTTGTCCATGTAGCGCCAGGCGAGCACCGCAGCGACCAGGGCCAGCGGGATGATGACCAGGCCGGCCCGCTCGAGCGCGAAGCCCCCGCCCACGACGATGATGATCGGGATGGCCAGTTGCATGACCGCGACCCCGAGGTTGCCACCGGCCGCATTGAGGCCGAGGGCGGCGCCCTTCTCCCGTTCGGGGAAGAAGAAGGAGATGTTCGCCATGCTGGAAGCGAAGTTCCCACCCCCGACACCGGCGGTGGCGGCGACCAGCACCATCAGCCAGAACGGGGTGTCCGGGTTCTGCACCACGATCGCGAGCCCCACGCACGGGATCACGAGCAGCAGCGCGGAGACGATGGTCCAGTTGCGCCCGCCGAAGCGGGGCACCGCGAAGGTGTAGGGGAAGCGCAGGGTGGCCCCGACGAGGTTGGGGATGGCGATGAGCCAGAACTGCTGGTCGACGCTCAGGTCGAAGCCGGCCTTGCCGAGCTGTGGTGTCACGATCGTCCAGAGCTGCCAGACCGAGAAGCCGAGGAACTCCGCGAAGATCGACAACCACAGGTTGCGGCGGGCCGCGGGGCGACCGGTGGAGGCCCACTGCTGCGCGTCCTCGGGGTCGTAGTGGTCCACCCACCGCCCGGCGCGGGGCGCGGTGATCGTTCCGCTCGGTGCGTCGCGGTCGGTGCTGACGGCCATGTCACATCTCCTCGGGGGCTGGGCAGGTCCTCGGTGGCTGGGAAGGTCCTCGATGGCTGGGCAGGGCGCGGCCGACGCTAGGCGGGTCGCGTTACGGTCGGTCGCCTCCACCG
>JBPBQU010000694.1:0-1616 GCA_050955085.1 Janthinobacterium lividum
GCAGCCCCGCCTGTGCGGGCGGCAACCCCAGTGCCTCGAGCGCCGCCCGCATGTGGGTCAGCCAGCGGTCGCGGGCCTCGGGGTTGACCTTGAACGGGGCGTGGCGCAGTCGCAGTCTCGGATGCCAGCGTTCCTGCGAGTACGTCGTGGGCCCTCCCCAGTACTGCTCGAGGAACATCCGCAACCGCTCCTTCGCGGGGCCCAGGTCTTCCTCGGGGTACAGGGGCCGGAGCACCTCATCGCCTGCCACGCCGTCGTAGAAGACGTCGACGAGGCGGACGAACGTCTCGTGCCCACCGACCTCGTCGTAGAAGGAGCGGGTGGCCCCGTCGGCTCCGGCGGGGGTGCGGCCGAGCAGGTTCTGCGGGCGGATGAGGGGAAGGTCGGGGCTCACCGGACCAGTGTCGCGCCTGCCTCGGTGTCGTCGAGCGCCGTGGGGCTGCTCGGGTGCTCGCGGAGGTCGGCGGCGCTCGTGGGTGCCGCTCCCCGCGCGGCCGCCTCGGCGGTCTTCGTGACGTTGCGCTGCATGCCCCCGAAGACCACCCCGTGGAACGGGCTGATCGCGGTCCAGTACGCCTGCCCGGCCAGACCCTTCGGCTCGAAGACGGCGCGCTGGTGGAACAGGGTGCGTCCGATGGGGTCGGTCTCGACGCGCAGGTCGAGCCACGCGCGGCCCGGCAGTCGCATCTCGGCGCGCAGGCGCAGCAGACGCTCGTCCTGGCGTTCCTCCACCCGCCACCAGTCCACGGCGTCACCGATCAGCACGTGCCTGGGGTCGCGCCGACCGCGGCGCAACCCGGGTCCTCCGGAGATCCGGTCCAGGGCCCCGCGCACCATCCACGCCAACGGCCAGGAGTACCACCCGCTCTCTCCGCCGATCCCCTCCAACACCTCCCACAGGATGTGCTTGGGGGCGTCGACGACGCTCGTGCGCTCGTCGACGTAGAGATTCCCACCCGCCCAGCACGGGTCGGAGGGCAGCGGGTCGCTGGGTGCGCCCGGTATGGAGGCGGAACTCCAGCGCGTCGTCACGTCTGCGTTCTCGATGCGTTGCAACGCCAGGCCCACCGCGCGCCGGAAACCCAGCAGCCCCCCGGGTGGGTCGGGCACGTACTGCGCGATGTCGTGCTCCTTGCACACCACCTCGTGCACGAGACTCTCGACCAGAGGACGCGCGATCTCCTTGGGTACGGGAGTCACGATCCCCACCCAGTGGCTGGACAGCCTGGGAGACATGACCTTCACGGGAAGTACGTACCGTTTGGGCAACCCCGCGACCTCCGCGTAGTCGCGCATCATGGCGAGGTAGGTCAAGACGTCGGGCCCGCCCACGTCGAAGCCCCGGTTGACGTCAGCCGGCATCGACGCCGATCCGACGAGGTAGCGCAGGACGTCGCGCACGGCGATCGGCTGGATCCGGTTGTGCACCCAGCGAGGGCACACCATCGCCGGCAGTCGCTCGGTGAGGTAGCGCATCATCTCGAAACTCGCCGACCCGGACCCGAGGATCACGGCCGCGCGCAGGACGGTCGTCGGGACGGGGGAGTCCAGCAGGATCTCCCCGACCTCGCGCCGGGACTCCAGGTGCGTGGAGAGCTCCTCGTCGTCGGGGTAGA
>JBPBQU010000695.1:0-1615 GCA_050955085.1 Janthinobacterium lividum
AGAACCCGCAGTATCCCCGGCACCTCGAGCACTCCGGGAATCTCGCGGTGGTCGTCCACGCCGCCGGTGACCTGCGCGTCGAGGATGTTCCGCTGCGCGAACCCGCCGGGCACGAGGCCGTCGTGCGGATCGCGTACGGGGGTATCTGCGGGACCGACCTGCACTACGTCTCGGAGGGGCGCATCGGGGAGTCGCTGCTGCGCGAACCCATGGTCCTGGGACACGAAGTCGTGGGCACCGTGGAGGTGGCCGCCGCGAACGGCGGTGGGCCCGCCGTGGGAACCGCGGTCGCCGTCCACCCGGCTGCCTCCACCGATCGCGACGCACCCCACCCGCCCGGGCGGCCGAACCTGTCCGCGGCGATCACCTACCTGGGCAGTGCGGCCCGGTTCCCGCACGTCGCAGGGGCATTCGCCCAACGCGTCGTGCGGGACGCCGCGATGCTGCGTCCGTTGCCGGTGGGGCTCGACCTGCGCCGGGCCGCGATCGCGGAACCCGCCGCCGTCGCCTGGCATGCCGTGAACCGGGCGGGCGACGTCGCGGGTAAGCGGGCATTCGTCGTGGGCTGTGGCCCCATCGGGCTGCTCGTCATCGCTGTCCTGCTGCGAGCCGGCGCAGCCGAGGTGATCGCCTGCGACGTCCATCCCGCAGCTCTGGAGCGAGCAGCGGTGCTCGGCGCCCACCGAGGTGTGCTCGCCACCGACGCCGACGCCGTCCGCGCCGTCGCGGCGGACGTGGTGTTCGAATCCTCCGGGGTTCCGCGCGGTTTCGGCTCCGCGCTCGACGGTGCCGCCCGGGGTGCGACGCTCGTCATGGTCGGGTTGCAGCCGCCGGGGGAGGTGCCCGTAGCGCTGTCGCGCGCGATCACGGCCGAACTCGATCTACGGGGCAGCTTCCGTTTCGTCGAGGAGATCGACGACGTACTGGTCGCGCTGGGCGATGGGTCCCTCGACGTCGACGCGGTGATCACCCACGAGTTCCCCGCCGCGCGGGCTCAGGAGGCGTTCGACGTCGCTCGCGACGCCGCCTCCTCGGGCAAGGTGCTGTTGCGTTTCTAGGCCGGGGATCCCCCGAGGCCGGGCGTCAGGGCAGGTCGGCGATCTCCTCCTCCGGGCGCGGTGGGATGGTCTCGTCGTCCTCCAGTACGGGGACGGGCACGTCGTCGGTCGCGGTGTCGTCGGGGTCGGGCACTCGTTCAGTCACACCGAGACGCTACGGCGTCTGACGGGGACCCGCACACCCCCAGGACGCGAGCTGGCGACATCGGGTCGCGCCCTGGCTGACGCGGTCGCGCGAGCAACGGGAGACGCCAGCGGGAAACCCGTTGCCGGAGTGCCGGCCCTCGTCCTGGATGACCAGGTGACCGGACTCCCGCTCCGGTGCCCAGTCGTGGCGGGGGCGTTCTCCCTGCGTTGGGTTCCCTGCGTTGGGACTCCCTGCATCGGGTTCACCGGGTGGCTAGCGTCGAGGCATGGATCGCCGCAGTGCTTCCGACGGCTGGGCCGCGTGGTTCCTCGTCCTCGCCGCCGCCCTGCCGGTGACCGTGATCATCCGCCTCGGTTCGAAGGTGCTGACTGGTTCCGCTGACGAGCCCGGCGGCTCGCAGGTTCGGGTC
>JBPBQU010000696.1:0-1607 GCA_050955085.1 Janthinobacterium lividum
CGACGAAGGAGCCGCCGGCAGGGGGGAGCGCGAGGGGGCGCGCAGCGTCACCCCCTCGCACCCCGACGGGTCGGTGGCCCGCCCGAGAGAGGAACGAACGAGCAGGACCACCAACCCGCCAGCAACAAACACAACCGGCCCGCAGGGCCGCCCGGTCCCCGCGCGCAGCGCCACGCGACTACTCACGGTCGCGTGGCGAGCCACTACTCACACGGCGTCTGCGTGAGGATCGAGGGTCGGGTAAGGCGCGCGGACAGCAGCTAGTTCCTCGCTGTCAAATAAGCGCCACGCCTGGCCGTAGTCGAGTCCGGCTGACCTGCAGAGGTGCTGGAGTGCCTGACGTGTGTCCGCTGACGCGGTGAGTGCTGCCCGCCTGAGAACTGACAACTGCTCCGCATGACGCGGCGTGGCCAGCTCGTACGGTTCAGTCATGGCCTTCGCCGTTGCGAAGTCGGCGGCGCGCTGTTCGCTGTGTTTCATGGCGCGTAGTAGGCCCAGCACCATCTCGGTGGGGTCGCCGTGAGGGTTGGCGGTGGTTTCAGGTTCGATAGTCGCGGTGCTTGCCGGACCCGCGACCTGCTGTGTTTGGTCGACGTCCAGGTCGATGATGCTTGCGCGCAGGATGGACGAGCGTCCGTCCTTCGCGGCCTGGGCGCGGACGGTGCCGGTGTCGGCGGGCAATTGTTCAGGCTTGCCGAATCCGGCGGCGAGGAAGATGGTCTGGATGCTGGCGCGGGCGGATGTTTCGGCGTTGCGACTACCCGGAGTGGCTTCGATCACGCGGTACTCGTGTACGGGTGCGTCGTTGGGGTTGGCGTCCTCGTCCACGATGACGATGTTGTAACGCTCGTGTGGCTCGGTCATGGTGGACTTTCTCCTGTGTGTTGTCGTTCACTGCTGCGCAGTGAGTTGAGGTCTACGCGGCCTCTCAGTGCCGCCTGGTTCTGCGTGAGGCGGCGGGGGTTGGAAGCTGGGTCTTTGCTCTGACTCCCGACGAGCGTCGCTGGCGTGGGGGTTATTTCCGCCAGTAGGGGAGGATTCCCCTGCTCAGTGCGGCGTCGACAAGCCGCGCGAGTCGGAGGTTTGGGTCGTGCTGTAGGGATTGGCTGACCCATAGGCTCGCGGTGGTGACGTTCTCGGCGTCCCAGGCGAGGAAGCCTTGGACGGCCAGCGCGACGGCGTGCTCGCTGTCGGTGTTGGTGTCTCGGTCGAGGATCTTGTCGAGTCCGTCGATGATGCGGTTGGAGAGGGTTTCGTCGGGTGCGCCGTTGCACCATAGGGCGCTGAGTTCGTCTTCGCTGAGGCTCCAGGTGCGGCCACGGGTGGGGTCGGTGTGGTCCCAGCTTCCTCGGTGGGGGTAAACCATGAGCGCATCGCGGCTCTCCGTGTGCAGGAGTGCGGGGATGAGTCTGCGGTCGGCGGCGGTGTCGTCGCCTCGCAGCCATGCGACCCAGGCCGCGCGGCTGGCCGCGATTTCGGGAGCGACGGTGGTGGTCTCGTTGTTCACTAGGTGTTCCTTCTGTGGGTGGTGGGTAGGTGGGTCGGAGCGTGAACGGTTCCCAGCGGCCAACATCGACCGCCGACCGCTCACCGCCCCCTCCCGGCAA
>JBPBQU010000697.1:0-1603 GCA_050955085.1 Janthinobacterium lividum
GTCGACGATGCTGGCGAAGAACCCGCGCACGACGAGGCGGCGCGCCTCGTCCTCGGTGATCCCTCGTGCCTGCAGGTAGAACAACTGCTCGTCGTCGAAGCGGCCCGTCGCCGACGCGTGCCCGGCTCCGACGATCTCACCCGTCTCGATCTCCAGGTTCGGCACGGAGTCGGCGCGCGCACCGTCGGTGAGAACCAGGTTGCGGTTGAGCTCGTAGGTCTCGGTGCCCTCGGCCGAGGCGCGGATCAACACGTCACCGATCCACACGGCGTGGGCTCCGGCACCCTGCAGCGCGCCCTTGTACTCGACGTAGCTCGTGCAGTTCTGCGCCTCGTGGTCGATGAACTGGCGGTGCTCCAGGTGCTGACCGGCGTCGGAGAAGTACACGCCGAGGGCCTGCGCCTTCCCACCCGGACCCGCGTAGCTGACGTTGACCGACAACCTCACGGCCTTGCCGCCCAGGCTGACCGCGATGTGGCGAACGGAGGCGTCGCGCCCGACCCGTACGTCGTGCTGGCCGACGTGGACCGCGTCCGCGTCCCACTCCTGCAACGAGACCACGGTCACGTCCGCACCGTCACCGACGAGCACCTCGACGTTGCCGCGGTGCGCTCCGGAACCGACGTGGGAGAGCACGACGAGAGCCTTGGCGTGGTGACCGGCGTCGACCACGACGTGGCCCGCCGTGGTCTCTCCGGCCCTACCGCGCACCGTCACGAGGACGGGTTCGTCGAGTTCGACCTCGGCCGGGATCCGCACCAGGTGCGCGACCTCGGTGGAGGACCAGCCGGCCGCGGCCACACGGTCCCCGGGGACGAACGAGGTGCCGGCACCGACTTCAGGGAGCGTGGCGGTGCGGTGCTCCACGATGCTCGGCCCGCTGATCTCGACGACCGCCGAGTTCGCGGCAACCCGCTCCGTGGTCTCGAAGAGGGCGACGAACTCACGCAGCGGTGAGAACTTCCACTCCTCCTCACGACCCGTGGGGACCGCGAAGTCGGCGACGTCGAAGGACGTCTTGCGCTCGGCGCGGCTCGTGTCGGGAACGACCCCGGCACCGTGCGAGTGGGCCTTGGCCCCGGCCGGGACGTCGCGGCTGAGCTGGATCCGGTCTTCGGCGACGGTCATCAGCCGACGGCCCCTTCCATCTGCATCTCGATCAGTCGGTTCAGTTCCAGCGCGTATTCCATCGGCAACTCCCGCGCCACGGGCTCGATGAACCCACGCACGATCATCGCCATCGCCTCGTCCTCGGCCATTCCACGGGACATGAGGTAGAAGAGCTGGTCGTCGGACACCTTCGACACCGTGGCCTCGTGCCCCATCACGACGTCGTCCTCGCGGATGTCGTTGTAGGGGTAGGTGTCCGAACGGGAGATGGTGTCGACGAGCAGCGCGTCGCAACGCACGGTGGATGCCGAGTGGTGCGCGCCCTCAAGAACCTGGATGAGGCCGCGGTAGGACGTGCGGCCACCGCCACGGGCGATCGACTTGGAGACGATCGAGCTCGCGGTGTAGGGCGCGGCGTGCACCATCTTGGCGCCCGCGTCCTGGTGCTGACCCTCACCGGCCATCGCGATCGAAAGTGTCTCACCCTTGGCGT
>JBPBQU010000698.1:0-1576 GCA_050955085.1 Janthinobacterium lividum
AGATGTTCAAGCGCAGCGGCCTGGTGTTCACCAGCGACTGGCAGGCCCTGCCGCTGCCGTAGCAGCTCACCCACCTGCTAGGGGGAACCCGAGCCGGGACCACCAGCTGTGGTCCGGGGCCCCGGGGCGACGTGATCGGGGCCGGCGACCTCGTAACCCCCGTCGGCGAGCCCCGCCCACCGCTCGAAGACGTTGTGCTGCGGGCGGTTGCGGGTCAGCAGGGCGTTCAGGCCGTACAGCGAGAGGAACGCCGTCGTCCCGAGCAGGGCGTACTGGTTGCCATGGCGCTGCTCGTGGCGGCGCCGTTCCGGACCGCCCAGCTCGCCGTACAACCAAGCGTTGCCGATGGTCGTGCCACCGCGGCCGTACGTTCCGCGGGGCATCCCGGCGCACTCCACGAAGAGGTCTGGACCCATCGAGATCCGGGCCCCGTGCCAGCGTGCCCACCCGAGCGCGAGGGCCGTGACGGGCAGGTTGCGCCACGCGCGATAGACGGCCCACAGCTCGCGCCCGCGGTCGCCGTCCACGTCTCTGATTCTGGCACCGGCGCCTTCTCACCCCCGCAGGGTGCCCCGATGGCTCGCGGCCGCAGGGTGGATGGTGCCCCGTGGGTGATGGCGAGTGAGTGAGGATGGTCCCTGCCGACCGCCGGGGTCGGGATCTGGGAGGACCGCATGCCGCGCCACGACCGTGACGAGCTGGCCCACCGCGCCGGCCACGCCTCCTGGCAGGACGCGATCCGCGCCAGCGCCGACCTCAGCCAGCAGGAGGCCGCGCGCCTCCTCGGCGTGAGTCACCCGACGATCCGCACGTGGCGCGTCGAGCTGGGGCTCGGGGTGGCGGTGGGTCGGCCGACGGGAGCCGACCTCGCGGCGGCGTTCGTGACCGACCTCTCCGACGCGCGGCACGGGTCCGCCAACGGTTATCGCAATTATGGTTGCCGCTGCGAACGCTGTACCCGGGCGTGGACCGTCTACCAGCGCGAGCGCCGGACCACCGATCGTTGACCGCCCCGGGCGGGTGATCGAGTTCTCCCGGGTGCGGGTAGCAGGGTGGCACCATGGGGGCCATGGCGAAGACCTACCCGGCCATCGACGACCGCCTCGCGACGTGGATGACGGAGCAGCCCGTGTTCTTCGTCGCGACGGCCCCGCTCGCCGCCGACGGTCACGTCAACGTCTCCCCCAAGGGCATGGTCGGCACCTTCGCCGTCCTCGACCCGCTGACGGTGGCCTACCTCGATTACAGCGGATCGGGTGCGGAGACCATCGCCCACCTGCGTGAGAACGGCCGCGTCGTGCTGATGTTCTGTGCCTTCGACGGCGCCGCGACCATCGTGCGACTGCATGGTCGTGGTCGGGTCGTCCCGGTGGGTGATCCCGGGTTCGAGGACCTGCGGTCGCGGTTCGGGAAGGACCGGAGGACGGGTCAGCGCTCGGTGGTGGTGGTGGACGTCGACCGGGTCTCCGACGCCTGCGGTTTCTCGGTGCCGCTGATGGACTTCCGCTCCGACCGTGACGTCCTCGACAAGGCCCAGGAACGCCGCAACGACGCCTATTTCGCGAGTTACTGGCAG
>JBPBQU010000699.1:0-1565 GCA_050955085.1 Janthinobacterium lividum
ACTGGCCGCACCGGAGTAGACGTCGACGTATTCCTGTTTCGACAACGTCCGGATCGCGGCCTGAACCTCGTCGGTGACCGCCCGGAGCACCGATGGGTCGTCCTGTCGCCCGGCGTAGCGAGCGAGATCGATGGGCTCGCCGATGACCACACCGACCTGCCGGATGCGCGGCAGCCTGGTCCGGCGGAAGAGTTCGTCGGTGGCTTTCATCGCCACCGGGATCACCGGTACGCCGGACTCCAAGGCGATGCGGGCCACACCGGTGCGTCCGCGATAGAGCCGCCCGTCCGGTGACCGTGTTCCCTCGGTGAAGATGCCGAACACCCTCCCTCGGGCCAGGGCGGCGACCGCGGCGTCGATACCCGCCTGTGACGCGCGTCCGCCGGAACGATCCACCGGGATCATGCCCACACCGCGCAGGAAACCCCCGACGAGTCTGCCCCGCAGTCCACGTCCGTGGAACAGGTCGGCCTTGGCGATGAAGGAGATCTGACGCTCAAGGATCACCGGGAGGAACACGGGGTCCATCATCGACAGGTGGTTGGCGGCGAGGAATGCCGCGCCGGTCGCCGGAATGTTCTCCAGCCCGCTCACGAGCGGCCGGTACAACAACCGGCAGAGCGGGCCGACGAGTACGTGCGTCATCAGTCGGTACAGCTGCACACCTGACTCCTCCGCTGTGCTGGATCGCGCCGGATCCCGACGCGTTCGACATCTCGGACCGAGAACTCGTCGCTGCGTTCTCTACACCTCGCCGGAGAGAACGCAGAACTCGTTACCCTCGGGGTCGCTCAACACCGTCCAGGTCACGTCCTCGCCCTGCCCGACGTCGACGAGTCGGGCCCCGGCCGCCAGTGCGTCGGTGATGACGCGTTCACGACCCGGCCCACCGCTCGTTGCCCGCAGGTCGAGGTGGAGGCGGTTCTTGACGACGTGCGGGGCGGCGGAGTGGACGAACTCCAGGAACGGGCCGGCGCCGCCGCGGCGCAATCTCGCCACCTCCTGAGAACCGCCGACGACGTCCCACCCCGCCAGCGGTGCCCAGAAGTCCGCGAGCGCTCCCGGGTCCAGTGCGTGGGCCACGACCGCGGCCACCCGGCCCGTGCCGTCGTACTCCGGACGGGGGTCGAGCACGCAGAATTCGTTGCCCTCCGGGTCGGCCAGGACCACCCACGCCACCTCGCCCTGGCCGATGTCGACCCGGGCCGCACCCAGCTCCAGGAGGAAGTCCACCGTCTCGCGCTGGTCGGCGGGCGAGGACGTGTCCAGGTCCAGGTGCAGCCGGTTCGGCGTCGTTTTCATATCGTCCACGGGGACGAAGACCAGCCCGAGCCCCGGTTCACCCTCGGGCGGGTCGACATCGGTCTCGTCGTCATCGACGTAGCTGACCCGCCAGGACAGAGCGGTGGCCCACCACCGTCCGAGGCGTTCGGGGTCGGCTGCGTCGACGACGACGCTGACGAGCAGGCTGTTCGGCACAACCGGGAGATTAGGCCCCGCGGCCGGTCTCCTGCTGGAGTTCGTCGATGAGTTCGGAGGCGCGGGCCTTGTCGAGGTCGGCGGGG
>JBPBQU010000700.1:0-1556 GCA_050955085.1 Janthinobacterium lividum
TCGCGAGGGATGGGTGGGGCACTCCTGGTGACACGTCTCGCGGCCGAGGACATGCTTGTCCACGGCCGTCACAAGCTTGGACGCTGCCATCCCACCGGCCAGCTGGAGACCCTGGGCAATCCTCCCAACCGCGCTGGACGCCCAGCCGTCGCGATCAGCTACGACACCACCGGGAAACTCACCGGACAGGAGCGCTAACAGCGGCTCATCAACCCGATCACGGGCTTGCTGCTCGCACGAGGAGATTGCCTTGAAGACCTCACCGATGTGGACGCAACACGCGCCCGCGGTAATAAGAGTCTTCAGATCTGACTGTTGATCGCGTTGCCTGATCGCCTTCGCCGTCGACGGGGTCGGGGACGCGCCGGGGGTGCTTCGTCGGCGGGAGAACGAGGTCGAACTCCACGTGCGCCGGTGCGCCCTCATCTGTGCTGACTGATGACCTACTGGACCTCGACGGTGTGCAGCTGCTCGCGGTGGAGCGTGTGGAACCAGGCCCGCGTCACCCACGGGGACGGCTGCGCCTGCTGGTGCAGACCGACCCACCGGATCTGGTGGCCTGCCATGGGTGCGGGGTACTGCCGCGGCGCATGAGCACGTCGTGAATCATCTCGCCGACGCCCCATGCTTCGCGACCCCGGTGGAGTTGGTGTGGCGCAAACGCCGCTTCCGCTGCCGCGAACAGCGCTGCCAGGTCGGCACATGGAGGGAGCAACACCCGGCTCTGCCGGCGAAGGCCGCGTCGACGCGCGTGCGGTGCGGTGAGCGGTGCGAACACTGCGCTGGGACGACTCCACCGTCTGCCCGATCGCCTGCCGACCCGGGGTGGACTGACACACCCTGATGGACGCGATCCGCGCCCACACATTCGACCCCGAGACCGGTGTCGTGGACTTGCATCCGACCTGTCAGCGGCGGCTCGCGGCCGTGGACACCCTGGGCGTCGATGAGCACATCTGGAACACGCCGACGCCGGGTCGCAGCGCGGCCCAGGGCCATGGCAAAGTCCTGTCGGCCGGAGGCTGTGGGGCGCTGACCTGCGGATTCGCTGGCTGTGAGCGGTGTGGCGGGTGCGACGGGTGTGAGCACCTCAGCTTGGATGGAGGTTCCTACACGCAACACCCAGCAGGGACCCTCCCCCAGTGCCAGGGCGCTGGGAGGTACCCCCACCCGTCTATGTCATCCTCACCCACCACCACCTCGGACGCGAGCACCGCCACCGCTGAGCCGAGCACACCTGAACTGTCGGAGCTTCTGTGCACCATCCCCGACACCCGTGACGCCCGCGGGCGCCGGCACACCCTCACCGCCGTCCTGACCCTGGGGCTGGCCGCGGTCCTGACCGGGGCGCGGTCCTTCGCCGCCATCAGCGAACGGGCGCGTGCCCAACCCCGAGAAACCCTGACCCGCTGCGGGGTGCACCCCGACCGAGCGGGCCCGGAAACGTCCACCTTCCGCAGGGTGTTCGCCACCGCCGACGCCGACCACCTCGACGTCGTCATCGGCGCGCACCTGTGGACCCGAACCCACCACGACCGCGACGGACACCGGGTCAT
>JBPBQU010000701.1:0-1551 GCA_050955085.1 Janthinobacterium lividum
CGTCCCCGGTCCTTCAGTCTCGTCGCCGCCCTCGCGCTGGGCGTCGGCCTCTTCGGCGCAGCCGGCCCCGCCACCGCGGAGCCGGGTGCCGCCACCCTGCTCACCAGCGCCGACGACGTGCAACGCGTCTACGGTGCCGATCGGGTGGGCACGGCCATCGCCGCGTCGACGACGTTCTCCGGGCAGGGCGCCGGAGCCGTCGTGCTGACCCGCTCGGACACCTTCGCCGACGCGCTCGCCGGCGCTCCGTTGGCCTCCGACAAGGGTGGCCCGCTGCTCATGACCTCGCGCACGGAGCTCCTGCCCTCGGTGGCCGCAGCCCTCAAGGACTCCCTCAAAGCCGGCGGAACCGTCTACATGCTCGGTGACACCAACGCTCTCTCGGCCGGGGTCGAGCAGCAGATCCGGGCGCTGGGGTTCGCGGTCCAGCGGGTGGCCGGCCCCGACCGGTTCGCTACCGCGGTGGAGATCGCCAAGCTGCTGCCGGCCGCCACGTCCGTCGCGCTCGTCACGGGGTGGAACTACCCCGACGGTCTCGCGGCGGGGGCCCTGATGGGTGTCCTGGACGAGGGCACCCAGCACAGCATCGGTGTGGTGCTGCTCAGCGACGGTGCCAACATCGGGGCCACCACGCTGAACTACCTCAACGCCCGGCAGTTCGCGACGAAGGCCGCCATCGGTGGGGTCGCCGCCACCGCCGCGGCCGCCGCCGGATCGGGCTGGGGACAGCTGAGGGGCAACGACCGGTACGAGACCGCGGCTGTGGTGGCCCAGGCGTTCACTTCCACGGGCTTCTTCAAGGACTCCACGACCGTCATCGGGGTGGCTACCGGTGAGAACTGGCCCGACGCCCTCGCCGGTTCGGGGCTGCTCGCCTACGCGGGTGGACCGATGATCCTCACCCGGCCCGGTGACCTGCCGGCCGCCAGCCGTAACGCGATCGTCGCGCTGCAGGCCGATGCCCGGAGCAACTCCAAGGAGATCGAGGACGTCCTGGTCTTCGGTGACACCAACTCAGTCTCCGCCACGGTGTTCAACCAGGTCGTCGACGCCGTCAAGTGAGCTGAGACGCTCCGGCGATCACCACCGGGTGCGCCCGCGCACATCAGGCAGGTGCCGCTCAGACAGGCCCGTCCGCGTTCGCGCGACGGGCCTGTTCCGGTGTGGGGGCCTCGTCGAGTGCGAGGCGGCGGGCCAGCTGGGTGATCGTCTCCTCCAGGTGCCGTGAGCGGCGGTAGGAGGAGACGACGAACCCCAGGAACGCGATCACCAGACCGTAGAGCAGCAGATCGGTGCCGCGTCCGACGCCGACGGAGTTCGCGACCTCCGTCACGGCACCGGGCACCAGGATGCTCGCGACCGCCAGCGCGACGAAAGCGGCGAGCAGCAGTCGACGGACGGCCTGATGGCGGGCTCCCGCGGTGCTGCGCACGAGCACCGCACCCACGACGAGCACCACGACGATGAGCAGCACCTGGATGGCCAGCACGTCAGCTCCCTCTCTCCTGGTCCTCGCGACGACCGGGACTCAACCCAGCAGTGATTCGACGA
>JBPBQU010000702.1:0-1545 GCA_050955085.1 Janthinobacterium lividum
CATGAGCGTTCTCGTCACCGGCGGTGCCGGCTACATCGGATCCCACGTGGTGCGGCTGCTGCAGGAACGCGGGGAACAGGTCGTCGTCGTCGACGACCTCTCCAACGGGCGGGCCGGGCGCGTCGGTGACGCTCCCCTCATCCAGCTCGACCTCGCCACCGACGCGGCCCCTGCGACGCTCGCGGACGCGTTCGCCGAGCACGCCGTCGACTCCGTCATCCACTTCGCCGCGCGCAAGCAGGTCGGCGAGTCCGTCCAGCAGCCCGCGCGCTACTGGAGCCAGAACGTGGGCGGGATGGCGCACCTCCTGCAGGCCATGGGGGACGTGGGTGTGCGCAACCTCGTCTTCTCCTCCTCCGCAGCCACCTACGGCGCCCCCGACGTCGACCTCGTGCGCGAGGACGGCCCGGCGCAACCCATCAACCCCTACGGCCAGACCAAGCTCGTCGGGGAGTGGATGACCCGCGCGGGCGGGATCGCCTGGGGTCTGCGCTCGGCGAACCTGCGCTACTTCAACGTCGCCGGCGCGGGCTGGCCCGACCTCGGCGACGCGGCCGTGATGAACCTCATCCCGATCGTTTTCACGGCGCTGGACGCGGGCCGCGCCCCGGTCGTGTTCGGCGGTGACTACCCCACCCCGGACGGCAGCGCCGTACGTGACTACGTGCACGTCCTCGACCTCGCCCGGGCCCACCTCGTGGCGCTGGACCACCTCGGGGCGGCCGGTGAGGCGGTGAACGGGGTTGTCGTGGACAGGGCCGGCAAAGACGAGGTCGCCGGCAAGGACAAGGTTGCCGGCAAGGGCGAGGTTGGCGGCAAGGACGAGGTTGGCGTGCACGGGGTCTACAACGTCGGCACCGGGGCGGGCGCCTCGGTCTTCGAGGTGCTCGCCGTCATCCGCGAGGTCACCGGCATCGACGTCGAGCCGGACGTGCGCGAACGTCGGGCGGGTGACCCGCCCCAGCTCGTCGCCGACGTCTCGCGCATCACCAGCGACCTCGGCTGGAGCGCGACGAGGGACCTCACCGACATCGTCTCGACCGCCTGGGAGGCGTGGCGCGCCTCGCACTAGGTCTGCGGGCCGCTCATTCTGCAGACCTCCTGGGTGTAGCGGAGTCAGAGCTCCCGGCGACTGCAACGTGTCGGCGTCCTGCTGGTCACCCGCCTGCCTGCAACCAGCTCACGAGAGGTCGCAAGCAGGCCATCGCCACGGGCGATCACGGGTCGAGGTACTGGCTGCAGATCGAGCTCACACAGGTTGTCTGAGCTCGACCGGCCGACCCCGACCCGACACCCGGGCCCGAGCAAGCTCAGACGGCGGACCAACCGCTGTCGGAGGGCAGGATCACGCCGTTGACGTTCACCGCGTCGTCACTGAGCAACCAGGTGATGCTCGCCGCCAACTGCTCCGCCGTCGCGGGGGTCGGGAGCACCGCCTGCATGATCGGACCCACGAGCGAGGCGGCGTGCTCGGACTTCATCGGTGCCTCGATGTTGGTGAGCACCGCCCCGGGTGCGACCGCGTTGGCCCGGATTCCCTGCTTG
>JBPBQU010000703.1:0-1524 GCA_050955085.1 Janthinobacterium lividum
AGGGGGGTTCGGAAACGTCCTTGCCAGGTCACGACATCCTCGTCCCACAGCCGGCGCAGCAGCTGGTAGTTCTCGATCGTCAGCTCGACGCTCGTGGAGGCGTCCTGACCGAACCAGGGGTAGACCGGTCCGGTGTTGCCGCGACCGAGCATCAGGTCGGTGCGTCCACCGGAGAGGTGCTGCACCATGGCGAAGTCCTCGGCGATCTTGACCGGGTCGTTCGTCGTGATGAGCGTGGTGGCCGTCGAGAGCGTGATCGTGCTCGTGCGCCCGGCGAGGTATCCGAGCATGGCCGTGGGGGAGGACGACACGAAGGGTGGGTTGTGGTGCTCACCCGTGGCGAAGACGTCGAGGCCCACCGCCTCCGCGTGTTCGGCGATCGTCATCATCGAGCGGATGCGCTCGGCTTCGCTGGGGGCACGAGCGGTGGTGGGGTCCGGGGTGATGTCCCCGACCGTGAAGATCCCGAACTGCATGACCGCTCCCGTCGCCGATCCAGCGCCTGCCTACTCCTTATTGAAGGCTACAGGACCTGTTGCTGTTCCCGGCCGGCTCAGGCCGTGCGGGCCACCCTGATGACCTTGCGACGCAGCCACACCTTGCGGTTACCACCCATGTAGAGGCGGACCCGGGCGAGCTCCCAGTGCCCGTACTCCGCGTGGTCGGTCAGCAACTTGCGGGCCTCGGCGCGCGACGTCTCCCGCGGCAGCGTCAGCACGCGGTACTCGTAGTGCTCACCCGGGAAGGGACGATCGTGGGTCTTCGTATCGGCAGCCATCAACCCCCATTCTCCACCCGGGCGCCCGATGCGTACATCCCCGCGCACCCGGCGCACGTCTGCTTCGGCGCGATCTCCGATACGGTCACCCCATGACGCCCGATCCCCGCGCGGCCCTCGCGCGTCTCGTGGCCGCGCTCGAGGACCACCTCGCCGCTGCCGCCAACCGACGTGGAGAAGCCGACCCCGTCGTCAGCGACGCCTACCAGCGTGCCGCCGACGCCTTCGAGGTCTACGAGGAGGCGATCTACGACGCCTACGACGAGGTCACCCCGTTCGTCCTCTACGAGGAGGACGACGATGACGACGATGACGACGATGACGACGCTGACGACGACGACGACGACGCCGATGACGACGCCGACAAAGAACCGGCGGACGACGGGGACGAAGAAGGTGGCGGCGCCGGGAACGACCTCGACGACCACGTTCCCTCCGACGACGCCCTCTGAGCCCCCACCACTGCCACCCGCACACCTGAGGTCCCACGAGGTGTGAGTCGGACTGGTGAAGGTTCAGCGCCGGACTGCGGGCGCCTGGCGAGCCCGGCGCGGTGACGCGGCGGGCGGGCGCCGACAGCCGCTAGGGTCCGCGACGTGCCGACCCTCTCCAGCTCCTGCGCCCGCCCGGTTCCCCGCCCCGATCTGGTGCTCGCGTGAGCATGGGATTGGGCGAGGGTGCCCTGCTCGGCCTCGTCCAGGGCCTGACGGAGTTCCTGCCCGTCTCCTCCAGCGCCCACCTGGCCA
>JBPBQU010000704.1:0-1507 GCA_050955085.1 Janthinobacterium lividum
GCGACCCCGGCCGTGGGTGACGCACGGTGGCTGGACGCCTCGACCCCGGACATCGCTGGCGCGCTGCTGGCCACCGCGGCGGGCGACGACTCCCCCCTCGTCCTGCTGGAGCTCCGGCACGTCGCCGGCGCGCCCACCCACCGGCCCGGGGCCGTCGTGACTCCACCCGGGGACTTCATCTACCACTCCGTCGGAACACTGGGGCGCTTCCCCCGCGAGGAGATCGAGGAAGGCTTCGCTCGAGCGCGGACCGTGTGGGCGCCCGCCGACACCGGCTCGACCCCCGGCTCGTGGATCGACGGTGCGGCGAGCGTGCCGGAGGCACTGCCGGCGGACGTCCGCGAGCGAGCCGCGACCACCGCCGACGCCATCGACCCCGACCACCGGATCCGCCGCTCGCGCCTACTCGCGTGAGCGGCGGACCCCGGCGGCGGCAGGACGCCGGGGCCGGGTCGTGAGACGTGACCGCACGTCAGCGACCGACGCTCACGCGCCGGCGCGGGGGTCGTCCAGCACGTCGCGCCACGAGTGCCGGGGGGCGTAGCCGAGGAGGTCGCGGGCCTTGTCGATGCTGTAGAAGGTCTCGTCGCGACCCATCTCGCGGCGCACCTCGACTCCGGCGTAGAAGGTGTCGATGATCTCCCGGGTGGTCGCGGCGACCGACATGTCGGCGTTGGCGACGTTGAAGATCTCGAACCCGAGCCCGTCGGTCTCCAGGGCGCGCAAGGTCATCTGGCCCAGGTCGCGGGTGTCGATGTAGGCGAAGACGTTGCGCCGTCGCAGCGACGGGTCCGCCAGGAAGGCCGGGAACTTCTCGGCGTACTCGTGGGGCTCGATGACGTTGTTGATCCGCAGGCCGTAGACGTCCGCGCCGCTGCGGGCGTGGAAGGAGCGGGCGACCACCTCGCCCGCCACCTTCGACATGGCGTAGGAGTCCTCGGGCACCACGGGGTGCTCCTCGTCGATCGGCACGTAGAGGGGCTTGCGCTCGCCCCGGGCGAAGCAGACGCCGTAGGTCGTCTCCGAGGAGGCGAAGACCACCTTGCGGATGCCGAGCCGGGTCGCGGCCTCGAGCACGTTGTAGTGGGCGAGGATGTTGGTCGCGAACGTCGTGGCGTCCGGGGCGATGAAGGACGAGGGGATGGCGGCGAAGTGCACGACGGCGTCGTACGCCGACGCGGTGCCCGCGTCTCGTGCGGGCCCGTCGAGGTCGGCCGTCGTGGGCATGCCCGCCATCGCCGAGTAGACCTGGCCGGCGTCGGTCAGGTCGACCCGGAGGTCGGTGACGTCGGGATGACGCAGCGGGGTGAGGTCGGCGTTGGTGACCTGGTGGCCCTGGGAGGCCAGGTACGGGGCGACGTGGTGACCGGCCTTGCCGCTGCCGCCGGTGAAGAAGATGCGCATGCGTCCAACCAACCACCTCTGCCCCGGTGGCGCCGGTCCACCGGGCCGCCCCGGTCGGGCCCTGAACGGTGCCGATCAGGCGGACGTGGGCCGGTCGCCCGGT